>JBCCLY010000144.1:0-8196 GCA_039026655.1 Cyanobacteria bacterium P01_C01_bin.38
AGTAGCAGCACTCGATCGCACCCGCATTGCACATTTAGGCGCTACAGTCAAGACATTAATTGATGACCCCCACATTCATAGCGTTGATGAAGCGGAAAAAAAGTTTTGGCAAGACAAAGAGCTGTTAGAAAAATTAAAGCAGTTATCTCCTGGCTGCATTTTAGTTATCGGCTATACGCCATCGGTATTAATGACAGCTTTGAAACTTATAGAAGAAGAACAATTAAAACCATCCTTAATTATCGGAATGCCCATCGGCTTTAATCATGCTCCAGCAGCAAAACGCCGCTTAATGCATTCCAAAGTAGAGTATATTACCACTGTGGGAACCCTCGGTGGTGGATTATTAGCCGCTGTAGCTTTAAATGCTTTAGTAGGCTCGCTAATTGAAAAGCCAGATTGTCATTGTTATTTAAGTCATAGGGAATAGGGAATAGGGAATAGGGCATAGGGCATAGGGCATAGGGCATAGGGCATAGGGCATTGGTAATTCATGAATTATAAATACATTAATCATCCCCTACCTAAAACCATCCGTTGCCAAAACCATCCCCTACCTAAAACACCCACTACTTTAATCATCCGTTGCCAAAACCATCCGTTGCCAACACCATCCGCTGTTAAAATCTAAAATCAAATGCCTAATCAAGACTGGTTGATTACAAATAACGGACAATGTGAAAACTGCGAAATTATAGAAGAAACCGAATTATCTTATCCCTATCGATTATTTAGGTTTTTGACTAATTTAGAAGATATTTTGCAAAGTATTAACGACGATAAACAGCGACTTGAAGAAATTCGTCCTTTAGTACGTCGCTTGCTTAATAGCTCGGAATGGCTGCATTACGAATATCTAGAGCCAAATCCAGATACGGGTTGGGCGGTAACAACTCTTTATGACGAGCCGGATTTTCCCCTCACGGTGCAAACAGTAGTTTGGCTACCCGGATCTGTTTCACCAATTCATAACCATGCAACTTGGGGAATTGTGGCTATTTTAAGCGGAGAAGAAAAGAATACTTTGTGGAAGAAAGTAAATCAAGATGATAAACAGATTGAAAAAGCAGGTGAATTGATTCTTTCTCCCGGAGACATTATTAGTCTTACCCCCGATGCCATTCATAACGTAGAAGTTATGGGTGATGAGCCAACGGTTAGTTTTAACCTGTATGGGGAAACTAACTATGACCAACGTTACGAATTTGACGCAATTAACTGTACGGCAACAAATTTTTGAGGTATAGTTTCTCTGTCAAAAAAAATGAATCCAATTAGACGTTTGTTTTGTATATCTAAATGGATTCCAATTTATTGGTAAAGGAGAATTATGAAAGTTAATTATTTAGCTACGCTTACAGCAGTTTCCTTGCTGAGTTTGGGAATTGTAGTTGGGTGTAGCAACCCCTGCGCTGGTAAGACTACAGATAGTCCAGAAGCTACAGATCAAGTAGATCCTTGTGCTGGAAAAGATCCCTGTGCTGGCAAAGATCCTTGTGCTGGAAAAGATCCCTGCGCTGGTAAAAATTAACAGTAATATGAATTGTAACTACTCCCAACAGGCTTTATAATTACCTAATTTATTAAGATAAGGCTGGGAGCAGCGATAACGAAAAATATAGTGTTCCACACATTAAGATCCCCCCAACCCCCCTTAAAAAGGGGGGCTTTGCGTAAGTTCTAAATAAATAAAGTTGGCGCAATTCTACTTTTGCACTACTCCCTATTATCAATTACCCATTACCTATTACCAATTAAACCTTCAAATCTTCCATCGCTAATCGAATCTGTTCAATACGTCTTTTATTAACTCCTAAGTCAGATTCTCCCACACGAGATGCAGAACGAACATGAATCACGTTTTCATCGGTGGGAAAATAAAATTCTACATCGTCAGTAAACTTAAAAATTCTGCTTTTAGAAAGAGCGTGAATATAATTATCAGTTTCTTCCACAACTTCTGTACGGGGAACAACCGTAAGAACTTTGAGTAAAGTTTCTTTGGCTTTATCGCGATCGACATGATAAGGAATCGGTTCAATCGCGTGCTTTTCGTCACCATTTTGACTGACAACGCAATTCGGGGAAGTAGGGCAAGCAGTAAGATGATTTTCAGTAATTCCTACCGCTAAAGTTGATTGAGGGAAGATTATAAGACTAGTTAAACTTAGAAAAATTACGCAAATAAAAGAAAATAAACGAGATATAAATGACATTAAGAAAATACTCCTCAAAGTTGAATTAAGGTTTACCTCAATCATTTTCGGTCATTTTGAGTGTTATTGGAAAACTTCACCCCCTTTTCCTGTGCTTACCAGGGGAAAAACCTCACCACGCCACTTGCTACAACGGAGGGAACCTCCGCAACGCAGTGGCTCCCCTTCCCCTCTCCTTATTAAGGAGAGGGGTGTTTGTTAGTCATGCAAAGAAACCCGATTTTTTGGAAAAATCGGGTTTCTCAATTTTCTACTCCCTACTCCCTACTCCCTACTCCCTAATTAATCCAAAGTATCTTTGACATTATTAACAGCATCTTTAAAAGCATTCTTTGTAGAATCTACCGCACCTTTAGTACTTGCTGCATCTTCGTTAGCGCGTTTTTGAATTGTTCGTGCGTCATTTTTAGCTTTACGCTCTAAGAAATTACCGCTTCCATCTGTTGCGTCTTCAACTCGCTCGGCATTATTCTTAGCGGTGGTTTTAACTTGATCTTTTACGTCTTCGATGAAACCCTTGGTATTTTGAGCGTCTTCGCTGGCTTTCTCTTTAGCTTCGCCACCCAAACCAAATATAGCTAAAGTCGGGTTATTTGCTGCCATTGCAGGGTTATTAGCGAAAAATCCCAATGTCGCAGTCAAGCAAAACATTGCTATAGCTAAGAAACGACCAATTTTGGCAACCTTGGAGGTTAAAAATGTTGATTTCATAGAATACTTTTTCCCTGTAGATTTAGCACTCTATTTTTAATTGATTTTCGTCAACGGATATAACTTTCCTTCGGTAGAATTTTTTTAATTGGCAAGGGTGAGATTTTTGTGATGGAACTCTGACTTTTGGTTGGAATGTGAGAGATTTGGCGGTTGGAAATGGTTGAAATACGAGAAATCTGGCGGTTGGAAACCGCTGCTACACAGGCAAAGTCCACCTGCGTGGACTTAATTCGGCGCATATTATATAAAGAAATGATATAACTCCTAACTTCTAACTCCTAACTCCTAACTTTCCTTAATTTAATATGGCATACAATAATTTCACTTTAAGTAAAGTTAAGAAGGAATTTGATTTAGTTACAGTCGAGTCAGTAAATTTGTTTAAAGATGTTGGCAGCATATAGCAATCCTACATGAGTCGTGAGAAAGCAAGGTGCCAGAAACCCGGTTTTTCCAAAAAACCGGGTTTCTAAAATCTCACAAATGATTTAGGAATGCTATAGAACCTTCTGCATTATTAATCGAATTGTTAGAAGAATATTTACCGCTAGCGAGGGCAATAAGTACAGAAAAAGCCAAATCTGAATTATTAGTAATTCCGATATTGGTAGAAATTAGAAAAATACTTTCTAGAAAAATCAGTTTATTTTCTGAGAGTCTTTTTAATGTTGATATTTCTTTGGGTTTAACTGGTTATGTTGATTTTTTGATTACTTTGAGTGAGGAAATGTACGCTATAAGTTCTCCCGTTGTGACGTTAGTTGAAGCTAAAAACGATTTAATTACATCGGGGATAGGGCAGTGCGTAGCACAAATGGTAGCAGCACAAATTTTTAATAAAAAGCAAGATAATGATGTTTCAACGATTTACGGAGTAGTTACAACTGGAACTGCTTGGTTGTTTTTGAAGTTAGAACAAATTTTCAAGATTAGCATTAGTCAGTTACCAGCTTCTTCCGAACCAGAAAAACCTGGAATCAAAGAATTATTAGAACAACTTAAAACAGCAATTGAGTCTGAATCAAATTTAAGTGATGATGATAAAGTTACTGCATTAGAAGAAGTAGAAACTCTAGCAGAAGCAGGTCAAAAACCAGAAGAAGGAGCAATGCAAAAGCAAGCGAAAAGAGCAATTTTGACTTTAAAAGGGCTTGTTTCCAGTTTACCTGCTGCTGCAAAATTAGTTGAATCCGTTCAGAAGTTAGTACCGATGATTTCTCACATATTTGGTTTTTAATATTAGTTAAAATGGTGCGGTGCGTTGCTTAAAATCATTACAAGAATGGTGCGTTACGGCATTTCCTAATTCATCGCTTCGATTCAAATTGATTCGTGCCGTAACACACCCTACAATTTATTTTATTTATAATTACTGCTCTGTTCTATTAGTTTTAACAGGTTTGTAGTAAGCGATTTATCGCTTGGATTTAGGACTAAAGTCCCAACTACAAACCCGTCAATTTTTATGGGACAAACTATTACTCATATATTTAATTTCTAATATTATCTAAAATGGTGCGTTGCGCTGCGCGACAACACACCCTACAAAATAATTATTTCGTTTTTTAAAATATTGCGTTGCGCTCTCAACCAATGCCCCATGCCCCATGCCCAATTACCAACTACCAATTACCAACTACCCCCTCCCACAATCGTAACTATTTCCAATTTGTCATTTGGCTGTATTTTCGTATCTTCCCAATATTGACGGTGCAAAATTTCGCCATTATACTCGACAGCAACAAGGCGAGGATTATAACCTAATTGCAACAGTAAACCGGGTAAATTAGTTTCTGCAAAACAAGTGCGGGTTTCTCCGTTTACTTGCAATTCAAGACTGTTCATACACCTTTAATTTGCTACTTACTGTTTGTACTCGGTGCAGCTGAGATAGAAAATATTGCGTTACTAAAGTAGGTTGCTCTGCCTGCATGACGCTTCGCACTACTGCTACGCGACTTGCTCCAATTTCTACCACATCATTCAGATTATTGGGGTCTATTCCACCAATGGCAAACCAGGGTATCGGACAATTCTTTGCTGCATAGCTAACGTATTGCAAACCAACTGCTGGCTTATCTTCTTTTGTGGGAGTTTGGTATACTGGCCCAACACCAACATAATCGGCACCCTCGGTAATTGCCCTTTGCATTTCGTCACTATTTGTGGTAGAACGACCTATCAACCTATGAGGACCAAGTAAATCGCGAGCTATGGATATGGGCATATCTTGTTGTCCCAAATGCACGCCATCGGCATCTACAGCTAAAGCTAAGTCTACACGGTCATTAACCAAAAATAATGCATCATATTCGTGACACAGTTGACAAAGTTTTCTGGCTTGTTCTAAACGAACAGTATCATCGGCGGTTTTTTCGCGATACTGTACCAGCGTTAATCCACCTTTAAGGGCTGCTTCTACAGTCTCCAGTAAAGTTTCGCTAGGGGAGGTGACTAAATACAAACGCGATCGCAAAAGTTGCTGGTATCGAGCAAAGCCCATCAATTTACTTTCGAGGGTATAAACTCGATAGCGAATTTGCTTAAATGCTTTACCCATACCGACACTGTAAAGCTTTCCGTATTCTTCCAGCACCCGCAAGGCTTCTTCTACCCGACAGAAATTAGCCTGCAACAAAGATTTGACGCTTTCGCGCTCTTCTTCTTGGGGATGGCTTAATTCCGTACCCGTATCACCGGGTGTATCGCGAGCCGCTCTCAATTCAGGTGTATGCCATTTCGCAACTTCTTGTCGTAAGTGCTTGCATTCCCGAGTAAATTCGCTGTTGTTCAAGCCAAAGCGACACCACTCCTCGATAATCCGCAATCCTTCACGACTACGGTCTAAATTCGCATCTAATATTCGCAGAACCACTTGCTGTACTTGCTCTTTTTGGCTGTATGGCTCGACCATTACAACAACTCCATTATTGCTTTCATCGTAACAGTCAGCCTGTCTCATGTTCCTAATGTTATTTTCATCGTTGATTTTTTTCTTAAATTGTCTTGTATTAAAAGTAGTGACACGTATTACGCACGGGACAAAAATATAATTTCAGATTTTGCATTGAGTATTTAAATTCAAATCTACAATTCAAATCTACAAAAAACGTATCACAATATACTTACTTTTGGAATCTAAAATATTTTAGTAAATCATCCCACTGAAATTTTTAATATTCTCTCAAACGAGTATATAAAACATTAATCTGACTGTAATGTATGTAAAAAATGTACTACTAATCTAATTCCCCACAAGTTAATTACGGATAATCCTCTGTAGTTTAAGCAGATTATTAAAGCCTTTAAATCATATTTACTACCTCGAATCTCCTATGCGTACTTCTTCTATCTATTCGGTCTTATTTCTTACGGCAGGTTTAACTTCCGTAACTACGGCTTTACCAAGCACAAGCTCAAATATTGCCGTTGCTCAAATATCGCCAATGTCAGAGGATTTTATCCTCAGTGAAAATTCAATTTCTCAGGTTAATGTACTGTTTGTCAACCCAAGTATCGGAAATGACCAAAAAACAAATGGCAGCGAAAACGCTCCGTTAAAGACGATTACTCAAGCGTTGCGAATTGCCAAGGATAATACGGTAATTCGACTTGCTCAAGGCACTTACAGCGCCGAAACGGGAGAAAGATTTCCTTTAATTCTCAAAAAAGCTGTTTCTATTCAAGGGGATACCCGCACTCAAGGTAAGGGGATTATCATTCAAGGTGGTGGTGAATATCTCAGTCGTTATTACGGCAGTAAAAACATTGGAATTGTTGCTGCTGGTAAAGCGAAATTAGCTGGTGTAACGGTAACTAATCCTAATCCTCGCGGTTACGGTGTGTGGGTTGAATTAAATCGTCCAGTATTAGAGCAAAACACTTTTACTAATTCCACTCAAGACGGAGTTGCAGTCATGGGTAAAGCTGCTCCCAAAATTCACAACAACTATTTTTCTCAAAACGGCGCTAATGGGATTACAGTTTCAGGAAAATCTCAACCCGAAATCAAAGACAATACTTTTCAAGATACCGGCTTTGGCATAAATATTGCCCAAAATGCATCTCCTCAAATAATTAGTAACAAAATTTCACACAATAGAACCGGCGTTGTAGTGCAAGCTGCTTCTCGTCCAGTTTTACGGAATAATTCTATCTTTAATAACAAAGAAGATGGTTTAGTAGTAATAGCAAAAGCCATACCCGATTTAGGTAGCTCTTCCAATCCAGGCGGCAATCAATTTAACTTCAACGGGCGCTACGATATCAACGCCAAAGCCGCCAAACAAGAAGTAGCTGCTTACGGCAACACTTTAACCGACAATCGCGTTGTCGGAAAAGTAAACGTCACCGCTTCCGCCGCACCAGCAAAAGCTCAATCTCAACTACCAAGGCGTACATCGCCCACATTACTCAAACCCAGAGCAACCCCTCAAACACCAGTACAACAAACAGAAGAACAATTTAACTACGTACAGGTGCAGCCAGACACAATCGAATTTAGCGCACCACAAGCACCTCAACCCATAGCACCAAAGCCATCACAGCTACCAGCAGACACACCTTCATTACCAACATTAAAACCAGCCCCTGTAGGTACATCCGCTCTTTCACCCACAGCCAAAATTCCAGCTACAGAAGGCAACACAAACTTACCAGCACCCATAGTTTTCAGCAAACCAGCAACCAATCAAAATCCACCCCTTCCCCAAGCATTCTCAAAACCAGCAATCAATCAAAATCCACCTCAAAGGCAAGCATTCTTAACTCAAACTCAAACAGCTTCTTACCGAGTGATAGTAGAAGCAGTTACTCCCAGACAGCAAGAATTAGTAAAATTCATCGTACCCGACGCATTCCGCACCAACAGACGCGGAAAAAGAGTAATGCAAGCCGGAATATTCGATAACCGCGACAAAGCCAATAACTTAGTAAAAATATTCAAAAACAACGGATTGAAAGCCAGGATTGAATAGTTAGGAGTTAGGAGTTAGGAGTTAGGAGTTTGTAATGGGTAGTTGGTAGTTGGTAATAGGGCATAGGGAATAGTTAAGAGTAGTTTAGGTTAAAGGTTAAAATTATTTTTGTCTCCCTGTCTCCTCTCACAAATTATCAATTACCAATTACTAACTAACTCAATCCCCAAGGGAGCATCCCAAATGTGTAAATTTATTTTTGTAGTGCGAGCAACATTCTCGCTAGATATAAAAAACGAGCAAGATGCTCGCACAAACAAATTGTATTTTTGCAAAAAAGGGAGATAGGA
>JBCCLY010000145.1:0-8156 GCA_039026655.1 Cyanobacteria bacterium P01_C01_bin.38
GGGTTTGTAGTAAGCGATTTATCGCTCTAAGGGATTAAAGCACTTACTACAAACCTGTTTTATTAGTAGGGAAGAGGGAGTAGGGAGTAGGGAGTAGGCAGGGAAGTAGCGGTAAGAGTGAGGGTTTTAACCAGTGTCTCTATTCCCGGTTTCTTGTCGGTTAAAGAACGAGATGATAGTGTTTCCACGAATAGAAACCGGGAATATTGGGTTTATTGCGAATGGTGCAAGATGTTACTTTGTACCGACTTATTTAAACTAATTTTCCTGGAAATATTAGAGGATGTTTTAAAAGTATCCGGCGGTTAAAACCGCTACTACACAAACAAAGTCCACCTTCGTGGACTAACTGATTATTGAACCCGCTTGGGCGGGTTTTGTCTGTGTAGCCAAGCCACTGCGTTGCGGAGGTTCCCTCCGTTGTAGCAAGTGGCGCGCGACTTATAGTCGCCAGGTAAGGTATAAATTCGACTTTTAAAACATCCTCTTAAACACGAAAGTCTAAACGATTTGAAGAACCTATAAAACCAATTTTCAAAACAGCATAATTTTTCACAACTCAAACACAAGTAGTACAGTCGCAAAAAATCAAGTGCTACTGTATACAAATAGAATATCGAAAGTAACAACTTTTGTTGATATAATTCTTACTTTTGATAGTATATTGATTTATGAATAAGAGTAACAATACACGGTGTAATGTGTAAAAATGTTACAAATAACCGAATTTGTTTAAAGCCTCGCTCCGCTAAAGCGAGGCTCTTTTTTTAGTTTATTTTGGCAACCATATACTTAAATACTTTTTATCTTTTTTCTTCGATAAAGTCAATAAATCTGAAGTAATAAATTTCAATTGTATTTGATAATACTTTTTGAATAAAGGTTTTATCTAAAAAATTATTCGATTTTATCTTATGGTAAAAAAAAGAGTCTCTATACAAGCATTATATTTTTTTGTTTTCAAATTTTACTCGCCCTCTCATAATAATTATTGTTGAGCAATAAGTTGTTTTTGAAATCAATAGATAAGAAAATAATAATAAACAAATACAGTGTTGCTAATGTATGACGATGAAAATACTTGTACTAAATGCAGGTTCTAGTACTCAAAAAAGTTGTTTGTACGAGATAACTGATAATATTCCCTCAACACCACCCGCACCGCTTTGGGAAGGGAAAGTAGATTGGAGTCATCAACAAGGTGTGGCAGAGATTAAGGTTGAAACAGCTACCGGGGAAAAGTTAACGGAAGAAATAGATACCGATTCCCAATCTGAAGTAATGGCTCGCTTGCTTAATACCATATCTCAAGGTTCTACAAAAGTCATAGATTCTCTTGATGAAATTAATCTAGTAGGACATAGAGTAGTACATGGTGGTAAAGACTACATAGATAGTGTGGTAATTACAAAGCAAGTAAAAGATGCGATCGCCAGTCTTGCAAATCTAGCTCCTGCCCATAATCCAGTAAATTTAGCAGGTATTGAGGCTGTGGAAAATATTTTAGGAGAAGTCAAACAAGTTGCAGTTTTTGATACCGCGTTTCATAGTAATATGCCGGATGCCGCGAAAATTTATCCCGGCCCCTATGATTGGGTAGAACAAGATATCATTCGTTATGGATTTCATGGTATCAGCCATCAATACTGTTCCCAACGTGCTGCCGATATTCTTGGCAAAGATTTATCATCATTACGTTTAATTACCTGTCATTTAGGCAATGGCTGTTCTTTAGCAGCAATCAAAAATGGTTATAGCGTGGATACCACGATGGGATTTACCCCCCTTGACGGATTAATGATGGGCAATCGTTCCGGTAGCGTCGATCCGGGAATTTTAATTTACCTGTTGCGACAAGGGAATTATACAGTAGAGCAGTTAGATAATCTACTGAACAAAGCATCAGGATTAAGTGGTATCTCTGGAATATCCGGCGATATGCGACAAATACAAGCAGCAATTACAAACGGTGAGAATCGCGCTCAACTAGCTTTTGATATTTACGTACATCGCTTGCGTTCGAGTATTGGAGCCATGCTCGGTAGTTTAGGAGGATTAGACGCTTTAGTATTTACTGCTGGTGTTGGCGAAAACGTTGCAAAAATTCGTCAAGCAGCTTGTGAAGCCTTTAAATTTTTAGGAATAAAAATTGATATTAATAAAAATAATAGCAAACCTGTAGACGAAAATATTGCTGCATCTGATTCAGCGGTAAAAGTATTAGTCATTCACACCCAAGAAGATTGGCAGATTGCTCGTGAATGTTACAAATTGGGAATTGGGGCATAGGGGATAGGGCATAGGGGATAGGGCATAGGGCATAGGGGATTGGGCATGGGGCATAGGGCATAGAGCATTGAGAGAATATGAAAAATCTCTTGAATATCTAGATGCAGACATACGCTTGTTGATATTTCCGTTTATCCTATCTATTAATAATTCTGGCGTTCCTAACTCCTCAATCTTAACTCCCGATATTAGGTTAAGTTAATTACCTCTTACCCATTCATACCCAATCCCCCATGCCCAATCCCCTATGCCCTATGCCCTATTCCCTATTTCCAAATTCAACAAATGCCCGCCCCTTTTGATCGTGACGAGCATTGCTGAGTCAAACATATTACATGGAATTATCGGTTAAGTAGCTGTTTGCTCGTCCACCGCATCTAAATCCCAGGTGTAATAGCCTAGCTTATTAGGAACTCTAGCAAATCTGCCGATACGATAGCCCCGCGAAAGTTCTCCTAATACCATGCTACGAATTTTCATGTCTCTAATTTCTTCCTCATCAAGCGCTCCATAAATCTGCTCGATTATTTCACTAACAGAATATGTTTTTCCGGAGTTCTCTTCTAAAAACGAAGAAATAGCATCGATTAGAAACTGACCTTCGTACTGAGGCAGCATTGGTATTTTTTTTGTCCGCTGAGGTACCAGCTGCTTCCTTGCTTTTGATTTCCCTTTTTTCGATTTAGATTTACTGCCGGGTGGTGATATCAAATTCAAATCTAATGTATAGCAACCTGGCTCATCAGGAACCGATTCCCAGTACATTTGTTCTTTCCCGTGGGTAAGGGAAGAATGAACTCTACCTTTGACAACTTTGAATGCAGTTGACTCTAAATCTCCATAAAGCGATCGCACTACGAAATCGATATGGCATACTTTGCCCTTATTATCTTCCAAAAGCTGTTTTATGGCTTCTATGCGGGAAATATGTCGAAATTCGGGCAGCATCTGAATGTCAGAGCTGCTTTTTCCACTATATTTGCCCTTGGATGATGTGGCTTTTTCGAGCCTTACTGAATCGCTTGCATCCGAATCTTTTTGATTTTCTAAATTGCTGTCTTCTTCAACTGAATCGGGTGAAGCAGGTTCGTCCGAAGTTTTTAGTTCAGACTGAGTGTCTTCGCTATCTTCAGCGTTTGCTGTTTCTTTGGTATTACTACCTTTAAGCTCAGATTCAAATGCTTCTCTGGATAGATGTGTGGATGTTTGCGTAATCGCTGTAATATCCAGTATTTCAAGTCCGGGGAAGCTTTTGCCGTTCATTAAAGCAGAAGAATTAGACAGCAAGGCTTCAACATGAGCAAGCTGAATTCTGGCAGTAGTGACTTTTAGCTCGTACTCTTGTACTAAACGAGCATAATATTCCCTCAAGCCCAATAATGGTTCGATTAAAGCTTGGGGTGGTGTTTCTAGTTTCTGTTGCGACTCTGGTTTCATAGCGTTCTGATTCAACTAACTTCAGCCTCTCCTTTATATTTCATTGCTCTTGGCTTCGCCTTACTAGACCTAAAATTTGATTTCCGATAAGACGGTTGAGGTGGACGACATTTTTCGCAATAAAGCGGGCGAGGTCCAAAAGTTTCCCGGTCTGTAGGCTTGTTACACTCTTTACATACAAACGAGAATACCCTTGTATGAATTTCCCGCTTGTGCGCTCGGACAGTGTACTCTCTTACGTCGATTGTCTTACTTGCCATGATTACAAATTTTCAAATCTTGTCCTAATATAATTCGTGCTTGGGTATTGTGTGCTTACATTTAATAGACTCAGCAGTCGCAGCGACGCATATTGATGTTTCTATTCGCGGTTTTGTTTATCCGGGAAAGATACCTTCGATGGACGCTACAAAATACCTTTGTCTATTTTCTACAAAACTATATATGACTAAAGTAGTCATAATAGCTTTTTACAGACTAATAACTCGCTTCGGTAGTCAAAGAACTAAACAATTTTAGCTTTACTATCCTCATCAGCCTTCAAAGTAACAATTAAAATTGCTCTGTCGTGTTTTGAGTTTAGTCAGACAAGACAGTTGGGCAACCGTAAAGAGCATCTGGAATTGAGCAGCGTTACTTCTGGCGAGTATGAGGGAACTATGAGGTAGTAATACAATACCTTTTAGTTATACTCACAATGTTAGCTCTATCTCGTCAAGCCATTACCTCGTCAAGTGTAGCCTGTTTATGTTTACTTGCAGTTAGTTCGTTACAATTTCCGCGAATGCAAAAACTGCTCTCTGACAAACCAACAAATACAGTAGAAGCCTTAGAAAGAGAAATTAGTGCCGAAAAAGTCCGTCTTAAATTTCTCAAAAAAATTCCTACATTTGGCTATGATAACTTAATTGCAAATTGGATTTATCTTAATTTTTTACAATATTTTGGAGATGACGAAATTCGCGATAAAACTGGTTACGGATTAAGTCCGCAATACTTCGAGGTAATTTTAGAGCGCGACCCCCGGTTTGTAAATGCCTATTTGGCACTTTCGACAAGCGGTTCTATGTATGCTGGTATGCCCCAAAAGTCTGTAAAGATTATGAATAAAGGCTTAGAGTCGCTTAACCCTTGGGTTCCAAAAAATTCTTACTACATATGGCGTTACAAAGGAATTGATGAGTTACTATTTTTAGGCGATCGTAGCGCCGCAAGAAAATCTTTTACGAATGCCTCTCAATGGGCTAGCGAACATTCAGATGAGGAAAGTCAGTTAGTAGCATCCCTTTCCGGAAAAACCGCAGAATTTCTCGAAACAAATCCATCGAGTAAAAATGCTCAAATTGCTGCTTGGGGTATGGTATTAAGCCAAAGTACCGACAAAAAAACCTTTAACAGAGCAATTCGCGCCATCGAAGCTTTAGGTGGAAAAGTAATTTCAACCCCCCAAGGCAATCAAATTCAATTCCCAAGCACAGTTAACAGCGAACAGTGAGCAGTAATCAGTTAGCAGTGAGCAGTGAGCAGTGAACAGTAATCAGTTAGCAGTGAGCAATAAATTGATTGCACTATCCTTCGATATTAGAAAAGATTTTGTTACCAAAATCTGGTAAAAGAAGCTTGGGGAGAAAGAAATTTCTACCTCAAACTTTTTCCCAAAATATGCAATTCCCCAATTCCAACCTTTTCACTGTTCACTGTTCACTGTTCACTGCTCACTGTTCACTGTTCACTGCTCACTGTTCACTGCTAACTGATTTATATTCTTTTTTCGTGGCAAAGAAATAATATTTTGCTTAATAGGAAACAAAAAACTTGTCTAAATGTTAAGTTTTGTAAAAATGAGAGATTAAAAACTAGAAAGAATATTTTTAGATAGTTAGACTACAAGAACAGCATATGTACTGCTATTAACTAAAAGTCAGCGCTTTGATGTAGCCATAAATGATTCCAGTACAAGTAACATTAAAAAATTTTCTCAGTTATCAAGACGCAAGTTTGGATTTTAGCGGACTGCATACGGCGTGCATTTGTGGTTCTAATGGTGCAGGCAAATCTTCGCTTTTAGAAGCTATAACTTGGGTAGTTTGGGGTGAGAGTAGAGCCGCTTCGGAGGATGATATTATTCACACTGGAGCCAAAGATGTCCGAGTTGATTTTACTTTTGAAGCTAATGGAGAGATTTATAGAGTAATTCGTACCCGTCGTAGGGGATCTAGTAGTGCTTTGGAGTTTCAGATTGAAACGGAAGAAGGGTTTAAGTCTCTTACTAGTAAAGGTTTAAGGGCTACTCAAGAGGTAGTGATCGAACATATTAAGCTTGATTACGATACTTTTATAAATTCTGCTTATTTACGTCAAGGGCGTGCTGATGAGTTCATGCTCAAACGTCCGAGCGAGCGTAAAGAGATTTTAGCTGAATTATTAAAGTTAAATCAATATGATGAGCTTGAAGATAAAGCCAAAGAATTATCGCGTCAACTAAAAGCAAGGGGAGAAGAATTAGAGCGCCAGACGGGATCGATTAAAACTCAACTGCAACAACAAGAGACTATTGCTCAACAAAGAACTGATTTAGAAACCGAACTTAACGAGCTACAAAAATTGCAGGGTTTTGATAATATTGGGTTGCAAAATTTACAGGTTATCCAACATCAACGCCAAGGTTGGGAGGAGCAACTGCATTTTATTCGGCAGCAATATAATAATCTTACTCAAGATAGCAAGCGTCTGGAGCGCGAACAATCGAGCTTGAAAATTCAGCTGGAATCTTTGGAAGGATTGTTAAATCAAGAAGCAGAAATTAAAAACGGGTATGCTCGCTATCAAACTCTGCAATCTGAAGAAGAATCGATGGGGGTTTTATTCGCAGAATATACCCGCGCTTCTCAATTGCGTCAGCAGAAGCAGCAGCAGTTAAGCAAATACATTCAAGGAATTGAGCGACAGTTGCAGCATTCTCAAGCGCAATTAGAAGCTCTAGAGCAGCAAGAGCAAGATATTGGGCGTACTCTTAATAATACTGGTGATGTAGAAGCAGCGCTCGAAAAATTAAAAGCAGCCCGTCAGCGTTTGAAACATTTGGATAATTTGCAAATGCAGGTTTCTCCTTTGTTGCAGCAGCGTCAACAATTGCAAACCGAATTGCATCGCACTCAAGCAGGAATAGTAGCGCGAGTTGAGCAGTTGCAGACGACAGAAAGGCAATTGCATTTGCAATCTCGCAAGCAACCGCAACTTCAACAAGCGGTTATAGAAGTAGAGACGAAAATCGAACAGTTAGATAAAGATAAAGTTTATTTGCAAAGATTACAAGAGAAAGGACTAGAAAAACGAAGTTTTATGGAGCGGTTGCACGCTCAACAGCGCGAATACGAGCGGCTTTTAGGGGAATTAGACCAAAAATTGCAAATGTTGCAAAATCCCGATGCTGTTTGTCCTTTATGCGAACGTCCTTTAGACGAACATCATTGGAATAGAGTAGCAGATAAAACTAAACATGAATATAAAGATACAGAGGGTCAATTATGGGTATTTCGCGAACAGCTGGCAGTCTCAGAAAGAGAAATTCAGCTTTTTAGGCAGGAATATCGCAGTGTAAACGGTAAATTGTCCCCTTATGAATCTTTACGCGAGCAAAAGGGAGAATTAGCCGCACAATTACAAGCAACCAGTGAAGTTGAAATACAGATACAGCAAATTACTTTAGAGAAAGAGAGATTAGAAAGAACCTTGCATTTAGGTGATTATGCGCCTCAAAAGCAAAAAGAATTGCAGGAATTAGAAGATTATTTACTTTCTCTTGATTACAACGAGCAGAATCATGCTTTAGCTCGCAGCGAAGTTGAGAGATGGCGATGGGCAGAAATTAAACAAGGGCAAATTAAAGATGCACGCAAGCGACAAGCACAGTTAGCAGCAAGAAAACCCGAAATTCAAGGATTAGTTAGTCAACTAGAGAATCAAATCAAGTTAGAGCAAACTGATTCTCAAATTGCTAGAGAAATCAAAGAATTAGATTCAAAAATTGTTGATATGGGTTACGACAACCAACGTCATAACCAAATTCGTATAGATGTAAGACAAGCTCAGTCTTGGCATTTACAATATCAGCAATTAGTTTCAGCAGAATCGAGGCATCCCGAAATGAAAGCGCGATCGCAATCTTTAGAGTCAGCGTTAGAAGCTAGATTAAGCGAAAAACAGCAGCTAGCCAATCAAATTAACGGTATTGTCGCGCAGCTAGAGCAAACAACCAATCCTACCCCTCAAATTCAGGAATTAGAATCTAAATTAGCAAACCGCCGCCGTCAACTAGACGATAAACTCGGTTATTTAGGAAGATTGCAGCAACAGTCTGTGTATTTAGAAAACCTGCAAGTACAGTACAAAGAGCAGCAGCAGCAACTGAAAAAAGTTCGTTCTCAGCA
>JBCCLY010000146.1:0-8151 GCA_039026655.1 Cyanobacteria bacterium P01_C01_bin.38
CAATCATCCGCTCTCACTCGCCAATCTTGTATATATGGAAATGAAATAGGCAAAATTTTTTGAATTATTTCTCTACGCATTGAAATTGTAGAAGTTATAGAGCCAATCCATTCTCCAAGGCATAAGGTTTTGAGTACGGAATAACCTAAATCTTTATCAAAATCATATTCTTGAAATACCCCTTCTTCAACTCCAAATTTTTCATATCCACAAAATAGAAAATCACATTCGCGATAACGCTGATAAAACTTCAAGGCATTCTCTAAATATTCGCTTTTGTACATATCATCCGCATCGAGGAAAAAGATAATATCCCCAGTTGCAGCTAAAAAACCTTCGTTAAATGAAGATAATTGTCCTTGGTTTTTCTGTTTCAATACAGATTTTATATTTGCTCTATCGGCAAATTTAGTAATGATTTCTGCCGAATTATCTGTAGATGCATCATCAACAATGATAATTTCATAAAACTGAACGCTTTGATTTAAAGCGCTGTTAATTGCTTCCGGCAGATAATCCACATAATTATAGTTATTAATTAAACAAGTTGTTTTCATTTTTTACCTTGATTTGATTGAAAAATATGGCTCTTTTTGGTTTTGTTGAATATGCTTTCTTTGATTGGTGAAAACTCATTTTGGCTTGTAACTGAATCAATCGCTTCTTTGGTGTAATACAAATGACTTTTAGGTTCGGTTTTCAAGTCTACAGCATTGATAACTATCCCTAAAACCTTCTGATTTGACTGAGTTAAATAATCTTTAGCTGCATTTGCACTGTCTGAATCAACAACACCAGGGCGTACAACTAATAAAATACCGTCTGTATGTTCGTTTAATACTGCTGCATCAGCCGTTCCTACCACAGCAGGAGTGTCAAAAATTACAAAATCGTATTTTTGTTTAAACATATTTGCTAACTTTGCCATCCTCTGAGAATCTAGTAAAGCCATAGGATTCGGAGGTATAACGCCAGAACAAAGCACATCCAAATTAGGCGCTACTTCTTGTACCGCAGCATCAATATTAACTCTGTCAATAATTACATTACTTAAACCCAGTGCATTGGTAAGTCCCCAGGTATGATGCTGAATCGGATGGCGCATATCTGCATCTACAAGCAATACCCGTTTTCCCACACTAGACATGACTAATGCTAAGTTTGCTGCTACTTCCGATTTTCCTTCTTTTGCAACAGAGCTTGTCACCACAATACTTTTTAACTGGGTATCGGAACAAAGGAATTTTAAGTTAGCTTGCAATATTTGATAAGCATTGCCCACGGGAAAATAAGGAATATCTCTCTCTATCAATCGAGGTACTGCTCTATTCACACCCGCAACGGAAGAATGATTTTTATGATGCTTACCCGATGCAGGAATTACCCCAAGTAATGTATATTTCAAGACTTCTTTGGCTTCCTTAACAGTCTTAACAGAACGATCTATCAAGTCTAAACCAAAGCCTGTAATTATCCCTAACAAAACACCCGCAGCACCTCCGCCGATAATAAATAGAATTTTGCGAGGTCCCTGGGGATAATCTGGTACTAAAGCTTTAGAAATAATTCGTGCATTAGGAATCTTCTGATTTTCTGCAACATTAATTTCTTGAACTTTAGTTAACAGCGTTTGATAGGTTGATTGTGCTGCTTGAAGTTTGCGTTCGAGTTCCCGCTGAGTTTGTTCTAATCGTGGTAGAGAATTAGCCCTCTGTCTATATGCATTAAATTTATTAGAAAGTGTAGTAATTTGCTGCTTCAATCCATCCTCTTCGGCTTCAGCCTGGGTGATTTCTGCGATTAAAGCTTGTCGTAATTCTCCTAACTGTAAATTTTTTTGTTCAATCTGTTCCTCGCTACCTGCAATTTGGTTTGTTCTTTGATTGAGCAAACTTCTAAGAGCCGCAACTCTTTCTTCCAAGCCAACTATAGTAGGATGCCCTGGTTGAAAACGAGTTCTTTCCAGCGCTAAATTACTTTGCGCTTCTTGGAGTTGAGCAAGTACTTTCTGTACCCCTGGAGTTTGACTCAACTGTGCTGACATCACAGCTTTTTGCGGCTCCACCTGAGCTTGAGCGCGTAGATTTGCTAAACGTGCAGTTACATGAGCGAGTTGAGCTTGTTGTTGAGATATTTGTTGTTCTAACTTATTAATTGTCTCAACTGCTGCACCTGCCTCCACTTGTAAAGCAACAATTTTATACTTTTCTTTAAACTGTCGTAGTTCTAATTCTGCTTCTCTTACCGATTTTTCCGCATTTGGTAATTGCTCTGCAAGAAATTTGCCTGCGTCTCGTGTTTCTTTTTTGTTCGCTTCAACATTTTGCTGAATATAATTTTCGATAACCGTATTAACAATATCGGCTGCTTTTTTTGGATTTCCATCGGCATAGGAAACTAGTAGAACATCGCTACCTTTAATTCCTTCTACATTCAATTGAGCAGCCAAATCAGGAATCGATAAAAGCTCACCCTCTTCATCTTTAAGATTTAGAGCCGCAATTGTTTTTTTAATTACAGGATTTGATGTCACAATCCTTGCTTGGGTGTTTAAAGGATCGTTATTTTGAGTAAGAGCTTCTATGCGTCCTATTTCATCCGATAATCCTGTTAAAGAAGAAGTGCGATCGCTCTTTATCATCACACTACCTTCTGCTCTATAAGTAGGTTTTAGCGATAAAGCATACAGTGTAGCTCCCGCTACCGTCAGCGCAAAAACCCCCGCAGCAGGCAGCCAACGACGCTTTATAACCTGCAAATATTTTTGAATATCTATTTCTTCGATATTGCTTAAAGTTTCCATTGTTATATCCACTAATATATATAAATAATCTTGATGTTTTGTACTGTTGACAGCATAAAATAAACTGCGTTCGGTGTACGATGGAAGCATGCACATTGAAATCGACAGCAAGTTATTTAGGTACTATTTTTACCCAAACTAAAATAGACTTTAGAAGTATTGCATGATATTTACTATCGCTATGCAATTACAAAATTATGAATTGAATTTTGACTATAGAATTTAGAACTTACGCAACAATAACTATTGTGTAGTGTTCTAGACATCGAAATCCCCCTAACCCACGCCACTTCCTACAACGCGGGGAACCCGCGCAACGGAGTGGCTCCCCTTATAAAGTGGGGCTTCGCGTAAGTACTAGATTTTTTTTTACTGAGATTAATTAGCTGTTGTTAGAATTTGTAAACCTTGATACAAACGTATGAAGATGTACATATTGTAGTCAATTTACTCTTAACAATTAAGATGCTAACAAATAATCTGACGAATTCACTTACCGAAAACAGCAAAAAATTTGTTCCCAAACTTGGTAGTTTATATAAACCAAAACGAAAGTAAACGATTGACTATTTAATGTAGCGAGACGAGTTAATTAACTCAAACCTCGAAACAATAAAATAAAATCCTTTTCTCCTATCGATTAGTTGTTATCACTCATCACTTTTTGCACTTTGTATCGGTATTTATACAATCAGTAGTATAACCTTCAAAATTCCTAAATCAACTCAAATCTAACTACTTTACTCAAGTTTTATATGTTTTTTAAACTATCTTAATAAAGTAATAATCAATACTAATTTTCTTGTGTAAGGTAATATATTTAAGAGTTTCATAGCTTTTATGTTGTAGGTTAAAGCGGTTTCTTAACTCAAAATATATTTATTTGTATTTTTATTTACTTTCTGCCAATAAAAAAAGTAATGGTAATTGTAGCGTTGGTTCCTAATTATTCTACAGATTATTAAGTGTTACTACTGTCTTAAGGTGGATAAGTAAATATTTCTGAGGAATCAATATTAGTACTTATGTAAGTGATGCAGCTAACAAAAACTTAACTTATTTAACAATCAAAACAGATTACTCAATACAAATTAGAATAGGGAGCATCCCAAATGTGTAAATTTATTTTTTCGTAGTGCGTTAACGCAGTGTTTCCGTAAGGAAATGCATATTGCTCGCTAGCGAGCAAGATGCTCGCACTACAAATTTTATTTTTGCAAAATTGGAATGCTCCCTTAGAATAATTAATAATAACTAAAAATTCTAATTACAAATAATTAGAAATTGCTTTATCATTTGATATTAAATATTGTTTTCTATTTAAATATTGTACAGCTATTAACAGCATAATTGATGCTTGTTTTTAACATTTGATAGAACTTTCCCAAGCGGTAATTGTCGTAAATGTCAGAAACCCGGTTTCTTGTCGGTAAAATAACCTGCAAAATAGTGTTTTCACGAACAGAAACCGGGAATATAGTCATTCCAATTAATTTCCGTAGTGCGTTAACGCAGTGTTTCCGTAAGGAAATGCATCTTGCTCGCTCGCGGGCACTAGCGAGCAAGATGCATGTCCTCCGGACACGCCCTCGCCGCACGCTCCGCGTGTATCGCCTTTCAGGCGACGCAAGCAACAGCTTGCTGACTCGTTAGAGTAACGCTAACGCACTACCATCTGTATTTTCCGCAGGAATGACTATATTGGGCTTGTTACGAATAGTGCAAGATATCAGTAATAACGTAATCGCCTTACTTTTACGCGAGTGTAAAAAGATAAAATGCCGCTGATATCTAATTTATTCTTAACTTAAACAAAAATTAATCTAGAATGCCTCTTGTTTTAATCTGATTTTTCTAATATTTGAAGGTAAAAACTAAATATTCTGGTATTTATTCCATAATTCAGTAAAAATTTTGATTAAATAATTTGAATTACAAATAAATGCTTTGAATAGTTAGCTAGTAAACAAATATTATGGCTCATACAATTGGATTAGTTAGCGGCGGACTTGTTATAAACAAGGTTTCAAAAGACTTTGATAAATTGCAGCTAAATGTAAAATAGAATACTAAGCATAATAGTTGAGAATTGCAAAAGCACTGATAATTAGAGAATTTTATGCGAAAGATAGATATCAGTCTTTATTAATTCTCAGATGCTAATAGCGGCGTTGCTGAATTCGGGTATGAATTTAAATGTAGGGTTTCGATTATGCGATAAATCAAATTCATACATTAAATCAGCAACGCCCTAATAGCAATAAAAATTGGGTGTATTGAAGTAATTATTTGTTGCAAAAAAGTTTTCTAAAAAGTTAAGACTTACGCAACTGGCATATTTTTATTGTAGGGTGCTGTGACACTTTGACTAATTTTGAACGTAGTAACAATGTTTTGGGTGTCACGCACCACCCGAGTCTTGTGACGCTTGCGTAAGTCCTGAAAGTTAGAAAATTATTCGTAAACTAGTTTGATTTTAATCTATTAACTTCAACGTAGTTGTGTAAGTTGATAACTTTAGCATCGTTTGGTACGAGTATTAAAGAGGAGACACTTTTACATGGCAACTGTATTTATCAATGAGTTTCACTACGATAATCTTGGTACGGATAGTAATGAATTTATCGAGATTGCTGGTCCAGCGGGAACCGATTTAAGTGGCTGGGCGATCGTTCTCTATAACGGAAATGGTGGAGCACCTTATAACACTACTAATTTGAGTAGTACAATTCCCGACCAAGGTAATGGTTTTGGTACAGTCGCTGTTGATATCAGCGGTATTCAAAATGGGGCACCCGATGGTATTGCTTTGGTAGATAGCGATAATAGTGTGGTGCAATTCCTTAGCTATGAAGGGAGTTTTACTGCGGTTGGCGGTCCAGCAGATGGAATGAACAGTACTGATATTGGTGTCGATCAAGAACCATCTGCACCTTCTAATAGTTCTTTGCAATTACAAGGTGAAGGTAGGGAAGACTCAGATTTTGATTGGGTTGCCGTAGAAGGAAGCAATAGTAAAGGTAGTATCAACGAATCACAAACTTTTTCTGATGGTGATTCCGATGATAGCGATGATACTACTCCAGAAGAGGATTCAATTACTCCTATCTACGAAATCCAAGGTGCCGCTCACACTTCACCGCTTCTAGGTGAATCTGTAACTACAACTGGTGTTGTTACCGCAGTCGATCGCAATGGTTTTTATCTCCAAGACGCTGTAGGAGATGAAAACAATGCAACTTCTGACGCTATTTTTGTTTTTACAGGTTCTGCTCCTTCAGTTACTGTTGGTAACTTGGCAGAAGTTAGCGGTACAGTTAGCGAGTTTTTCCCCGGTGGAGAAGATACAGGTAATCTTTCTACTACTCAAATAAGCAATGCTACAGTCACTATTCCAGAAGTTAGCATTCAAATTTTTCCCACAGCAACAATTATTGGTGCAGGTGGTAGAGTACCTCCCACCCAAAATATTGACGATGATGCTTTCACCAGTTTCGATCCAGATACAGACGGTATAGACTTCTTTGAATCTTTGGAAGGAATGCTGGTAACTGCTCAAGATGCAGTAGCTATTGCTCCTACCAATCGATTTGGGGAAATTTTCACTGTTGTAGATGATGGTGCGGGTGCAACTGGCTTGAGCGATCGCGGTACTCTGAATATCAGCCCTGATGATTTTAACCCCGAAAAAGTTCAAATTGACGAAGATTCGGATATTTTACCGGGATTTGAGATACCTGAAGTTAATGTTGGCGCACAATTAGGAAATGTTACCGGGGTTGTTGGTTACGGTTTCGGAAACTTTGAGATTTACCCAACAGAGGAATTTACTGTTACTGATTCAACTCTTGAGCCAGAAACCACAAATTTAGAAGGTGGTGCAGATAAGCTGACAGTTGCTAGCTACAACGTTTTAAATCTCGATCCAGTAGTTGAAAATTCTGCTAATACTAATAGCGGTAACAGAGATGTTGATGATGATGAAGGAAACGAACGTTTTACTACAATTGCTTCTCAAATTGTAAATAACCTAAAGGCTCCCGACATTATCGGTTTACAGGAAATTCAAGATAATACCGGAGCTGAAATTAATGATGGTGTGACATCTGCTGACGAAACTTTGCAAAAGCTAGTTGATGAGATTGCAGCGGCGGGTGGCCCCACATACAGTTTTATCGACAATACCTTTATCGGTGAAAACACTAGCGGCGGACAACCTGGTGGTAATATTCGTACCGCTTACCTTTATAATCCTCAACGTGTTGATTTAGTAGATGGTTCAGTCGAAACAATTGAAGACGATGGTTTCGATGGTAGTCGCTTACCATTAGTTGCCAAATTTACCTTTAATGGTGAAGAAGTTACCGTTGTTAATAATCACTTTTCTTCTAAAGGTGGTAGCAGTCCCATATTTGGTGTAGAGCAACCTTTTGAAGAGCGACAAGAAGAAGTAGCAGTTAACGGCAGCTTAGACGAGCGTCAAGCACAAGCGCAAGCAGTCAAAGGTTATGTCGATGAAATTTTGACAGCGGATGCAAACGCTAATGTTGTTGTACTCGGAGATTTAAACGAATTTGAATTTGTCTCTCCTGTAGAAACTTTGGCAGAAAACTTGACAAATTTGACAGAAACTGTGCCAGAAGACGAACGCTACAGTTTTATTTTCCAAGGTAATTCACAATCCTTGGATCATATTTTGGTTAGTGAAAACTTAAATGATAATGCTGAGTTTGATATCGTACACGTCAACTCAGAGTTTGCCGATACTTCCGCAAAAGCAAGCGACCACGATCCGTTAGTTGCGAGTTTGTCATTTCCTAAAGAGAACATGGATAAAATTAATTTGAGTCAAATTGGTACCTTTACCAGTGAAGATGGTGCGGAAATCGTTGCATACGACCCCGAAACACAACGTTTGTTTGTAACTACTGGGGATACTGTTGAAGTAATTGACATTAACGATCCAGCTAATCCCGTTAAAGTTGATAGTGCGACTATTGATGTAACTTCTGTAGATGGTTTTGCTGGTGGTGGTGCTAATAGCGTTGCAGTTAATAATGGTATCGTTGCTGTAGCAGTTGAAGCTGATACCGCACAAGATAACGGTATAGTTGCTTTCTACAATACTAGTGGTGAATTCCTAAATTCTGTTACTGTCGGTGCGCTTCCCGATATGCTTACCTTTACCCCCGACGGTACAAAGGTAATCGTAGCTAACGAAGGCGAACCAAATGATGATTACGACGTAGATCCAGAAGGCTCTATCAGTATCATTGATATTTCTGGTGAAATTGCTGATTTAACTAATGCGAATGTAACTTCTGCTGGTTTTACTGGTTTCAACGACC
>JBCCLY010000147.1:0-8101 GCA_039026655.1 Cyanobacteria bacterium P01_C01_bin.38
TCTAACTACTGCACCTGTAGCCAAACAGAAAACAAAGGCTTGATGATTGTCCCATAATTGGGCTACGTGGTTTTTCAGAGAATCTTTGTATGTTTGTGCGTTGTTTATTTCTGATAATGATTCTGGAACCCACATTGCGCTGTTGTTTTGGCAAAGCGGTTGAAGTTTCTTTGCACCAGTGGGAGTAGTGGCAATAAAGGCTATGGGAGAGAATTCGGTGGGGAGCAATTTGGGTTTCCTGTTAGCTGTAATTTGATGTTACATTTAAATTTCATCACATAATTGACGTATAGCAGTTACTGATTTTGTAATTCCTTGTTGATTTAACGTGTCAAGGTACTCTTCAACTGTTTTCTGTGGTTTTTTCAAAGACTGACGGTGTTTTTGGACAGCTTGGCAAACTTGACTTGAATCAATCTGAAGCAAATTTAAGATAAAATCATCGGGATGAATTGCTTCAACTTCGTAATATGCGAGTATTTTCTTCGGGAAATCCTTGAGATTAAAAGTAATAATAAAATTCGCTTGAGAGTGAATTGCAGCAGCTAAAACGTGAATATCATCTGGATCTGGCAATTCAAATTCTATATTCTGCGATTCATAACCTGTTACCAAACAATCTCTGACATTAGCATTCATCAAATCTCTAGTTCTATGAAGCTGCTTAAGAGTTAAATCTGGACGTTTTTTGAGAACACTTCTTATCCACTCGTCATGAATTTGATTTGTCCAACGTGCTTTAAATAAACCTGTAAGTGCAAGCCACATTAGAAAATCTCCTAGTGGTGCTGGATATAAAACTGAAGCGTCGTAAATAGCAGTAAAAATCACAACCCTAATTAATATCCCATATCAAGTTCTTGGGCTTGGGCTGCTAATTCATCTAAAGTTCGCATTCGTTTTGCATCAATTCCCTTTTTATAGTCAAGCACATCTTGAGTAAGCACTCGACGACGGCTTCCTATTTTACGGTAAGGGATTTCGCCAGATTCAAGCAGCGTGATTAAATAAGGACGAGAAACATTTAAAATATCTGCCGCTTCTTGGGTAGTAAGTTCTGGTTTAATAGAAATTAATTTAACAGTATTTCCCTGCGCCATTTGCTTTAGTATTTCAATTAGCAAATTATAGGCAGATGTAGGTAAAGCTATTTCATCCTTATCACCAGGTAGCAGGATTTTTACAGCCTTATTATCTTGCTGTTTATCTAAATATGATGCCAAAATCTGACTGCTGTTAATAGCTAAAGTCACATCTTCTGGTTTCGGTATAATAGCTTCTCCAGATGGTTCTGATTTTGAAAGACTCATGTTTAGCCTTATGCCTTGTTTCACATAGATTCTACAAAACTATCGAAATGAACGCAATAAGCGCAATGAAAGAAATTATTCACTCTTCACCATCCCGCAAACGAATAAAGTTTTCTAACCTAGATTCTGCACGTTAATCTGTAGCACGCGGTTATCACTAGTAATACATCGAGATATAAAAAATCAGATAATACATAAATACATTTTTTAGATGTAGTATATTATGAATATTTTGTAATTTTCCTGCATAACGAATGTCAACAAGTGTCAATATGAATATTACCTAAATTATGATATTTAACTTGTTTGGATAACTTCAAAGCTGCTTCTTTTGCATCTTCATGATAATTAAACTGTTCTCTGTGTAATTTTTTTAATTGGGAAACTGCATTCATTTCTGATTAAAGTTGTAAGTGTTGGTTAATTCAGGAGTTGAATTATGGACGGAGAAGAATTGCGGAGACGTTATGCTGCTGGGGAGAGAGATTTCGCTGGTCTTAATTTCAGAGGTGTCAATATTAGTGGCTCCGAACCCTGGAATGACAATTATGTTGGTGCTGACTTGAGCGGCTAATCTGAGTCATGCCAATCTCAGCAATGCCAACTTGACTCGTGCTAGATTGACCGAATGCAATTTGACAGGTACTAACTTCAGGAGCGCTAACTTGACTGATACCGAAATGACTGGTGTCAAACTCAGAGATGCCGATTTCAGAAATGCTGAACTCCAGTTTGCTCAAATCATTAACACTAGTTTGGGCAATGCTAATCTCAGTGGTGCTAAAAATATTAGTACCATTAACTTTGAAGGTACTACCGTCCATAATCTTGTTTTGGAAGACGGGACTGTAATTGAGTTCTGTGACCACGATTGGTGAAGCTGGTGGTTGCTCAATATTAGCTAGTTAATATTTTCTGAACATTTCAACATCCATAAAATTTTAACTTTCTCAAGTTTAGTTATGCAAAATATTAATGGTGCGTTGCGCTACGCGACAACACACCCTACAAAATATTATTTTTTCTTGTAGGATGGGCATCTTGCCCGTCCATATTATCTCATTTGCGATTTCCTACGGGGGGGATTGTTCTCTGGTGGTGTTTCTGGAATCTCTGGAGGTGGCTCTGGAGCAGGAGGTTGAGGGGTTGGGGCACTATTTACAATTGCACCTCGATAAATTAATGCACCTAAAGTATTTAACTTAAATCCCCAACCTTGAGGTAAGTTACCATCTTCGTCATTTTGCCCTAAGTCTACATAAATACGCGGTGGAATAAAATATTTCGCATCAGATGCACCTACTAATTCATCTGCTTGCTGCATAATTTTATCGACTATAGCATCAAGTTGGGCGTAGCTGTTGTAGTTTTGCTGGAGTTGCGATTTTATAAAAGCGATAAATTCCTGCACGCCTTTAATTTTCTCTTGTCTTTCTGCGGTTGCTGCTTCCGAAGATGCCCCATTTAATGGTTCATCAAGTCCTAATTGTTTCAAAATTAAAGGTTCTAAATATCCAAACAGCTTTACTTGTGCTTTGATAATTGTGGGATTATTTACGTCTTTATGACGCGGTAACAGAGTACGGAAAGCGCGACGCAATATTTGAGAAAGTGTAAAAGGTGGAAAAGGAATGCTGTTGGCATCTATGTTGATTCCATTGTCTGCCATCAATTCATCTAAAGGTTGTAAATCTGCCGGTACAACTGGCATCTGGATATTAAAAGCTTGAAATTCTGGGTTAGCGCTGCGTTTACTGAGAATATTCTCTTGTCTGCTATTTTGTTTTTCTTGAATTGCTAAAATTTGCTGAGCTTTGGTTTGATCATCTAATAATAAAGTTAAGCCTTTGAGATTGAAAGGATAAACGGGAGTATTTAAGCTTATATACACAAACTCAGCGCAATAAGCTTTATTTCCTGCATCATTAAGAAAGGCGATCGCACTTTCATCACCAAGACTAGCTAAAGCACAATTTTTGAGAAATTCTTTGAGGCTAGCTTTATCAATAGCGCGAGTTGGATCTCCTCCATTAAAATCATTTTGGGAAAATTTGACAAAGGGATTCATCAAAGCCATCCAGCAGATAATGCTGTCGGTATAACCTCTTTGCTGCTGTGAATTTACAAATTCGGGAAAAACTAAATTTTGGGCGACTGCAATAAATCCACTTTCGCCATATAATCCGCGATGATAGCTATCAGGCTCGTTAAAAGATGCAAAAGCTTGTTTTTCACCTTCTCTAATTGCTGGTACAATTATCCCAGAATGATGACCTTCATTTTTGATAAAAATTTCCATCAAATCATTGACTTCAGAATGACTTTGAGGACTTCGACGCAAATCAATTTCTTTACCGTAACGGTCTTTATTATATTGATAAGTGCAAACTAGCAAACCGTATTTTTCCAGAAATTTGACAATATCTTCATGCCCTGAGACTTGCTGCTCCTGCGGGTTTGTAACTATCTCCTCATCCGCAATACCAATAAAACCTGGTACTTCGATCGTTTCCGTATCCAGTAAAACATCATCTTCAACGATTACCTGTTTGTTAAATAATCGTTTCATATCTTCTACAGGTTTCCCTTGCTTGTAATCGGGACCTTGGATAGAGTTAAAAACTTCTAAATCTACATCTGTAGCAGGATGCAAAGGTAAACTTATATCTACCTGTAATTGATTATTAGCGTTCATTTATCAATTTGAATGTATAACGATAATTTGTACCATGTTATACCTCAAACTGAAGAAATATAATTTCGTAAGAATTTTATTATATTGAAAATAATTTTGAGTAGGTTTGTAGTAAGGACTTTAGTCCTCATATACTTAGATCAAATCAAGAACTAAATTTAATAACCTTGTATGCTTTAAATAATTTGAGAGCTAGAGCTACTTACTACAAACCTTTATTACTCCTCGGCTCCAGCAGCTTTCAACATTTTGACAATACTGGGATAACCATTGAATTTTGCAAGCATTAAGGCAGTGTAACCACCTCGATTTTTTAAATTAATATCGGCACCAGCTTTTAGCAACACTTCAACGACTTTCACGTAACCCAAAGATGTTGCCCACATTAATGCTGTAGCGCTATTTCCATCTTTAACATTGATATCAGCACCATGAGCTAATAATTCTTCAACAATTGTTTTAAAATTGCGTTTTGTAGCTTCTATCAATAAAGTTTTTCCATCTTGTAATTTAGTATTAGCGTCAGCACCATTTGATAATAAAACTTTTACTGTTTCTACGTTTCCTTGCATCGTGGCTAAACTCAAAGGTGTTTCAGCCAAATTAGTTATTTCTACATCTGCACCTTGTTTTAGAAGTGCTTGTACGATAGTGCTGTATCCCTGCAAAGCTGCAACTAATAAAGGAGTATCGCCTAAATTATTCCTTTTATTAACATCCGCACCATTATTAAGAAGCACTTCTACAACATCGGTGAAACCTTCAACAACTGCAATATGTAAAGGAGTTTCCCCATCTTTATCTTGGGAATTTACATCAGCGCCTTTATTTACTAAAGTAGTCACTACAGGAGTATGTCCCCCCGCGACAGCAACAGATAATGCTGTTTCTCCATCGGTATTTTTTTGATTTACATCGATATTCGTAGTTAATAGTGCTTCAACTATTCCTAAATATCCTTTTTCTGCGGCTAACATTATAATAGTTTCACCTTCATCATCTTGGATATTTACATCAGCATCTGCTTTGACTAAAATTTCGACTACGTTGGAATGTCCTTGTTTTACAGCTAATTGTAAAGCTGTATCATTATCTTTATCTTGAAGATTTACATTAGCCCCTGCATCTATCAAAGCTTGAACAATAGAACTATAACCTTTGAGAGCAGCTATCATTAAAGCCGTGCTGCCGTCTTCATTAACGACATTTATATCGGCACCTTTTGAAATTAAGACACTTACAATATCAACTTGTTTTGCAGCGCAAGCTAACATTAAAGCCGTTAAACCATAACGTTTTCTTTTGCAATCAATATCCGCACCCGAATCGAGAAGTACTTTAACAATTTCTGTGTAGCCAGAATTAGCAGCAAACATTAATGCTGTAGTACCATCCTTATCATATACACAAGCGGAAGCACCCGTACTCAAAAAAGTTTGCACCCTTTTTATATCGCCACTTCTAGCCGCTTCTAGCAGCGAAGCATTGTTTTTGCTCATTATTTTGTTAATTGTTAGTTGTTAGTTGTTAGTTGTTAGTTGTTGGGAATAGGGCATTGGGCGTTGGGCATTGGGAAGAGAGGGGAAAGAAGAGAAGATGGGGGGAATATGGAGAAAAATTCTTAACTCCTAACTCCTGACTCCTAACTCTTAACTCCTAACTCCTAACTCCTAGCTCCTAACTATTTATCCAGTGCCCTATTCGCAATACTATTTTCCCATCCCCTACTCCCCATTCCCGCAACGCGCTATGCTAATTTTTATGAAGATTTAAGTATTGGGGAGAACACAATGGAACTTTCACCAGAAGTTAAATACTGGATGCAATTTTTTCATCCCGTGCTAATGTGGGTGCTGTTGCTATTTACGCTTTATACGGCTTATTTGGGTTTACAGGTACAGCGTATTAGAAATACAAAGGGTGAAGAGAAGAAAAAACTTATTAAAGGTAAGTACAATATCAGACACTTTAAAACAGGTTCTTTATTATTAGCATTAATGGTATCGGGATCTATTGGTGGGATGGCTGTTACCTATATTAATAATGGTAAATTGTTTGTCGGTCCCCATCTATTAATTGGATTGGGTATGACAGCTTTGATCAGTTTTTCCGCTTCTTTATCTCCGTTTATGCAGAAAGGAGCAAATTGGGCGCGGGCAACTCATATTCTTTTGAATTTTGCTCTTTTGGGACTGTTTATTTACGAAACTATCAGTGGCGTACAAATTGTTCAAAAAATTCTTAGTAAAGCTTAGTACCCTTGCAAACCCTTGATTACCAGATAAAGGTGGGGAATAGAAAGTAGAGAGTAGAGCAAAAAAACTTAGAAAAATAAACTCAAGTGATTTACTAGATAAGGTGTGGAATATGAAGGTAGATTGATTTCAACCTTCATGCTCCATCCTTGTTTTGTCATGCTTTTGTAGAATTATGTGAAAAAGGTATGCCTAAAGATTGATGAAAATCGTTTTGAACTTTGCGTGTTAAGCGGCGAGACACCTGACGAACAATTTGATTGAGCAGGCGATCGCCAGTTTTTTGAATTAAAGATTGAGGTAAGCGTTTAATAAAGTTAGGAAATTCAACGTAAACGTTTAGATATAATTCCCATTCAACTCTGGTAACAGGAGTTTCTGCGGAAGTATTTTCTTCAACTAGCTGTAGCGATGCGCGATAATCCACATCGTAACCAGGGGGTTGATAGTCGGGAATGGGTATGGTACGAATGCGGTAAATTCCTTCTTGGGGAGGTAAAAGTTCTAAACCGATTTTTGGCTCTACTTCGTAATTAAAAGCGCCAAAACGACCGATAATTATTTCATAACCATTTTCTCCTAAAGGTTCAACTTTCATTGGTTGAGCGCAACGAGAAAACCATTCAGAATGATTGTTGAGGTATTCGGCGACAGTTGGGGCAGATGCAAATAACTTCATGCAGTCGCTGAAAGTACCGTAAAATTTTGTTTCTTCCTGTAAATCGACATCTAAAGGTAAATCTTGGGCATCAGATATAGTTGATGCCACAGATATAATTGTTTCCCTTTTTTTGTCAGATTTACACTCTCGATTGATTGAAACCATAAGTGCATTCCTGTATACTTTTAAATTTAGATAAAATAATAATTCCCATCCTAGATGAAATGTTTCGCATTAATAAGGCAAATTCATCGAAATATTAATAATTGGAAATAAAGTTTACTCAATCTCTACAATAGAGAACGAAAGATAGTGATATAAGTTTCCCAATCTGGGGGTAGGCATGAAAGCTTTTGTAGCAGGGGCAACAGGTGAAACGGGAAGACGCATCGTGCAAGAGTTGGTAGCGCGTAACATTCCGGTTCGTGCATTAGTAAGAGATTTAGAAAAAGCTAGAAGTATTTTGCCTGAAGTAGTGGACTTAGTGCAAGGCGATGTCTTGAAACCACAAGAATTGTCTGCTGCTTTGGGTGACACTACGGTGCTATTATGTGCCACTGGTGCAGCACCAAGTTTCGATCCTACAGGGCCTTATAAAGTAGATTATGAAGGTACGAAAAATTTGGTGGATGCTGCTTCTTCAAAAGGAATCGAACATTTTGTATTTGTTTCTTCGTTATGCACTTCCAAGCTGTTTCATCCACTAAATTTATTCTGGTTGATTTTGGTTTGGAAGAAACAAGCAGAAGAATACATTCAAAAAAGCGGTTTAACTTATACAATAGTGCGTCCTGGTGGATTAAAAAACGAAGACAACAGCAATCCTATTGTCATGCAATCGGCAGATACAATGTTTGACGGCAGTATTCCCCGGCAAAAAGTCGCGGCTGTTTGTGTCGAATCGCTGTTTGAACCTGCTTCGCGCAATAAAATTGTAGAAATCGTTTCTAAAGAAGACGCTGCTGCTAAAAGTTTTGCAGAATTATTCGCAGCAGTAGCGTAAAGGGGGAATAGGGGATTGGGGATTGGGGATTGGGAATAGTTAAGAGTTAGGAGTTAGGAGTTAGGAGTTAAGAATTAGGAGTTAGGAGTTAAGAATTAGGAGTTAAGAATTAGGAGTAGTGGGGGGGGGGTGGGGGGGAGGTAGTAGATATCAAGAGAGAAAGAAAACAAAAAAAGA
>JBCCLY010000148.1:0-8087 GCA_039026655.1 Cyanobacteria bacterium P01_C01_bin.38
ATAAATTTATATCAGTTAAAAGAAATTGGTGTAACTTATATTCAAGGACATATTGTTGGTAAACCAGAGCCAGAAGTTTATCGTCTCAGTCAGGAAAAAAATCAGGAATTAAAAAAAATGATTTCTGGGGAATAGGGAATTAATAATTGGGCATTGGGGATTGGGCATTGAGAATTGGTAATTGGTAATATTGCTCTTATATAGTCGTAGGTTGGGTTAAAGGCGCACGAATTATTTATGATATTTGAAATATTGAGAATGCGCCGTAACCCAACATCAATATTTTGAATAAATCGTAGGTTGGGTTAAAGGCGCACGAATAATTTATAATATTTGAAATAATGAGAATGCGCTGTAACCCAACATCAATATAAGTACAGCATTTTCGTTCAAATCGTTTTTTACAATTGCTTTTTCAGATAAAATTATTTACCATGAATGGTAACTTAAAGCAATAACCTTAAGATAATGACAGCACACGATAAAACTATTGCTAAAATTAATAATCTTCCAGAATCTTTAGTTGAAGAAGTAAATGATTTCATAGATTACTTGCTATGGAAGCATTCTACTAAAGATTCTTCATGGTTACAGTCCGAAGAATATCAGAACATAGCCGAATCAGATTTTTCTAACTACTTATCTAATTTAGAAGATGGCGGAAAATCGTTTGGCTCGTGGTGAAATTCAATGGTAAGTAAGTCGGCACAAATAAATATAACTATGTAACAGATTGTAAATGCTGTTCAAAACCTTGCGATTGCTTCGTTTCACTTCGTTCCACTCGCAATGACATACCTTGAATTTTTTACACCGACTTACTTAGATATTAGAATATACATTTATTTCAAATCAATTACAAGATGTTTTCCTAATGCCTTTGCATATTTCTCTAATGTAAAAATACCAATATCTTGGGTATTATTTTCAATATTTATAATTGTAGATTCATCTATATTCAACTGACTTGCCAAATCCTTTTGTGTCATTCCTGCATTAATTCTTGCTTGTTCTAGTAAAAACCCAATTTTGAAACTAGCATATCCTGATTCAAAGTTTTCCTCAAATTCAGCATCTAATAGTTTACGTTTAGCAATATACTTTTCTATATCACTCATTGTTTTTCTCGATTTCCTTTTTATTTAAATAATCTTGCTTTCTATTCTCTGCTAAATCAATTTCTTGAGAGGGTGTTTTTTGTGTTTTTTTAGCAAATCCGTTAGTCAAAATAATTAAGTCCTCATTATCAAAAAAGCCTAGTAAACGAAATGTATTATTCCCAAACTGAACTCTTACTTCCCAAATATCATCTGTATTAACTAGTTTCTTTAAATATTGAGTAGGTACATAATCAAGCTCCTGTATTAAAAGTAGCACCCAAGATACTTTTTGCGCTTGTTTGGCAGTTAGAGAATCAAGGAACTCTTCGATAGGACATTTATCTAAATTAGTACGATAGAAAATAACTTCTCTCATTCACAAATTTTACTTATCCAGATTATTTCTTTAAACTAAGCATACCTCGCATTCAATAATTCTCTAAAAGTTACTTATCTATAATAGATTAAACTTGTTACCATTAATATTAACTAAACCGGCATTACCAATTACCAATTACCAACTACCAACTACCAACTACCAAACAAACTTTGTATTGCCGAACACATTTACGTTAACCCATAGTTCTTGTAAATAATCGCAAAGCGTAATTAATAACCTTGGTAGCAAAAACTATAATATAGAGTTTGGCAAGACTCTAAAATAAAAAAAACTTGCAGTATCGCTGCACTCAGTTAAGAATTAATACGGTAAAGCACGCGGAGTAATAAGACGGTGAGTCAGTCATTTGATTACGATTTGGTCATTGTTGGCGCTGGAGTAGGTGGGCATGGCGCTGCCTTACACGCTGTTAGTTGCGGATTAAAAACTGCAATTATTGAAGCTGGTGATATGGGGGGAACCTGCGTTAACCGTGGCTGCATCCCCTCGAAGGCATTACTCGCAGCTTCTGGAAGAGTACGGGAGTTACGTGATGCTTACCATCTTAAGTCGATGGGAATTCAAATTGATAACGTTCGATTTGAAAGAGATGATATCGCCAACCATGCCAATAATTTAGTAGCAAAGATTCAAGGAGATTTAACTAATTCTCTCAAACGTTTAGGTGTTGATATTATTCAAGGTTGGGGTAAACTTGCTGGAAAACAAAAGGTAACTGTTGATACCCCAAACGGTGAAAAAAAGATTACAGCTAAAGATATTATTCTTTCTCCGGGTTCGGTTCCTTTTGTTCCACCAGGAATTGAAGTTGATGGTAAAACTGTATTTACTAGCGACCAAGCTGTAAAGTTAGAATGGTTGCCGCAATGGGTAGCAATTGTTGGTAGCGGCTATATCGGTTTGGAATTTTCTGATGTTTATTCAGCTTTGGGTTGCGAAATCACTATGATTGAAGCTTTACCTGATTTAATGCCAGGATTTGACCGCGATATTGCTAAACTTGCCCAAAGAGTATTAATAAATCCTCGCGATATTGAAACTTATTCTGGAATATATGCTAAAAAAATTATTCCCGGTTCCCCGGTAATTATTGAATTAGCTGATTTTAAAACTAAAAAAGATGTCGAGGTATTAGAAGTTGATGCTTGTTTGGTAGCTACGGGAAGAATTCCAGCTACACAAAATATAGGTTTAGATTCGGTTAGCGTTGAACTCGATAAACGAAAATTTATTCCCGTAAATGACTCGATGGCAGTACTCAGTCAAGGGGAGCCAGTACCTCACTTATGGGCAATTGGCGATGCTACTGGCAAAATGATGTTAGCTCATGCAGCTTCCGCTCAAGGTATTACTGCCGTAGAAAACATTTGCGGTAGAACAAAGGAAATTGATTATTCCAGCATTCCCGCAGCAGCATTTACTCATCCAGAAATTAGCTATGTAGGAATGACACAGGAGCAAGCCAAAGAAGTTGCAGCAACTCAAGGATTTGAAGTTGGCGTAAGTAAAAGCTATTTCAAAGGTAATTCCAAAGCCTTAGCAGAAGGAGAAGCCGACGGAATCGCCAAAGTTGTTTACCGCAAAGATACCGGAGAAGTACTCGGAGTCCACATTTTCGGACTTCACGCAGCCGACATTATCCACGAAGCAAGTGCGGCGATCGCCAATCGTCAAAGCGTAAATTCACTAGCTCATTTAGTCCACGCACACCCGACACTTTCCGAAGTCTTGGATGAAGCGTACAAAAGAGCGGCTGTGAGTTAGAGGTTAAAGGTTAGAGGTCAAAGGTCAAAGGTATTAAGTTAGGAGTTAGGAGTTAGGAGTTAGGAGTTAAAAATGTAGTGGGAGCGTCTCGCTCCCTAGTAACAATAAAGTTGCGAATCGAATTTTTTACTCCCCTCTACCCCAATGCCCAATGCCCAATGCCCAATCCCCAATCCCCAATCCCCAATCCCCAATTACCAACTACCAACTACCAACTACCAACTACCAATTACAAATCATGCAAATCCGCCGTCGTCCCCCAAATCCCGATATTGCCGTAATGTCTTTGCGGTATCAAATAGCTGATGCTGATGCTCAGCCAAGCAATATTTTGGAAGAAATTGTTTGGTATAAAGAAGCTGAAGTTGACCAAATGCGCGAGAAACAATCTTTGCAGGATTTGCAGCGCCAAGTCCCTAATGCTCCACCGGTTCGCGATTTTTTGGCAGCTTTAAGAAATGGTAAAACCAAACCTGCTTTAATTGCGGAGGTAAAAAAAGCTTCTCCTAGTAAAGGGGTTTTACGGGAAGATTTTGACCCAGTACAAATTGCCCAGGAGTATCAAAAAGGCGGTGCTAGCTGTCTTTCGGTACTTACAGATAAAAAGTTTTTCCAGGGCAGTTTTGAAAATTTATCTAAGGTACGTGGTGCTGTAGATTTACCTTTGCTGTGTAAGGAATTTATTATTTATCCTTACCAAATGTATTATGCACGTCTTCGGGGTGCTGATGCTGTTTTATTGATTGCAGCAGTACTCAGCGATCGAGATTTACAATATTTTGTCAAAATCGCTAATGCTTTAAAACTGACACCTTTGATTGAAGTTCATACTCTAGAAGAACTTGACCGCGTTTTAGCTATAGATGGCGTTTCTCTGGTTGGTATCAATAATCGTAATTTGGAAGACTTTTCTGTTGACTTACAAACTACTTGTAAGTTATTACAGGCAAGGACTAAACAATTACAGGAACGCAATATTCTTGTTGTTAGCGAATCGGGCTTATATACGCCATCGGATTTGAGTTTAGTAGCCGAAAATGGCGCTTCTGCTGTATTAATTGGTGAATCCCTGGTGAAACAGCCAGATCCAGCGAGAGCCATTACCGATCTGTTTGCAAATTTTTCATAACCAACTTTTTCGGGGACTTGTAACAATCCACCTGTTGGCTGTGTAACAATTCATGTATTGCATATAAGACGGCAGACGCAAGCGAATCTCAACCCTACCAACCATCTTTTAAACTTCATGGAGCAAATTCCTCTTCCTTCACCCATTCATTACGAATTGCTACTGCAATTGCTCGAAAGGCAAACCATGAATGCAGTTAACCAAAATCCTAATTTACGGAATCAGGTAAATCAATTGATTATTACCCTCCGTAAAGCAGCAGTCCAACAAAAGCAGTTGGAACAAGTCTGTGAGGTTTCTTCTATGGAAGTTTCGCATCGATGGTCTATCAACCACGTCAATTCCGGACAAATTGCAGCTTCTGAGTAACTTCAAGTTACCGTAACTGCTAGTAGGGCAACACAAATTTTACCTTAAACTACCATTATCTTATTTTGGGTTATTTACTGTGAGAGCATATATAGCGAGTGTGAGGAGCGCTATATATAGCTTTGGCTCCGAAACTACAATTTACTTCCGCCCTACAACAGTTTTTTGCTGTCTTACTGCTAATCTATTGTTTTTATTGTACAGACAGCGCAAAGAATAAAATAGATACTTAATATACCATTAAATTTAATTGTCATAACAAAATAATTAATTTATTTAGGGAACGGGGAATGGGGAACAGGGAACGGGGAACGGGGAGACAAAGGGACAAGGAGAAAATAATAACTCTTAACTCCTAACTCCTAACTCCTAACTCCTAACTCCTAACTCCTAACTCTTAACTCCTAACTCCTAACTCCTAACTCCTAACTATTATTTCCCTTTAGTGGTGAAAACTGTGGTGTACATCATTAACATTCCACCGATAAAAATGAAGAAAGCGATTCCTGCTGTAACTAAGTCGAGAATATTGGTATTTTCCATGATTAGTTTTTTAGTGGTTTTTATTCTTGGTTGTTAGTTAATAGTTTATGGCTAGGAATCGCTTAAAGAAACCCGGTTGTTATCAAAATTATAATTTGTTAATAGGTTCGTAGTAAGGACTTTAGTCCCCAATCCGAGCGTTAAAACGCTAACTACAAACCCCTGATAGATCGGTTCGTAGTAAGGACTTTAGTCCCCAATCCGAGCGTTAAAACGCCAACTACAAACCACTAACCACTAACAACTAACAATTAACTAAAAATCAACACCACGTTTAGGTTCTACTCCATGATTGGCGTAATGTTTATGACAGTAGACTTCTGAGTGAACGCTGGCTAGTTCAAAGTATTCAGGTTGATTTTGGCAGCGCCCGGTGATAATTATTTCTGTGTGACGGGGTTTGCGAAGTAATGCTTCTACTATTGGCTCTACTGGAAGCAATTCTAAATCAACTGTGGGATTGAGTTCATCAAGAATAATTGTTTTATAGAGTCCCGAAGCTATAGCTGTTTTCGCTATTTCCCAACCTCTTTCGGCTTCTATATAGTCTAATTCTTGCCGAGAGTTTCGCCACACTATCGCATCTCCACCGCAGCGTTGATGATCTACCACTTCGGGATAAGATTGCTGTAGTGCGGCGATCGCCTCATCTTCGGTGTATCCAGTACCACCTTTAAGCCACTGCATAATTAATACGCGGGTGGAACCCGGATGATTGATTCCTCTACCTATGGCTTTTAAAGCTTTACCTAAAGCACTAGTAGATTTTCCTTTACCCGAACCAGTATATATTTCAATACCTGATAAACCATGTACCTCAGCACTTGAATGGTGCTGGGGCTTCATTTCCGAATGTAAATCGGCAATATCTAATAGTTGTTGCGGGGCACCTCTTCCCGTAGCAATCACTTCCAAATCTTGAGGTTTAGATTTTAAAGTTTTGACTACTTCATCAACCTCCAGCAAGCCCAAATCTAATACTGGGTTAATTTCATCCAACACAACCACTGAATACAACCCAGAAGCTATAGCACCTTTGGCAACATCCCAACCTCTTATAGCTTCGAGTCTATCAAAAGTAGTGATTTCATTCTTGTCAAAAAATTCTGCTCTACCAGTACGTACCTGATCGATTAAATGAGGAAAACTATGACGCAAAGCTGCAATAGCGCCATCTTCGTCATAATCTCTTTCAGGCCCCTTAAGAAACCGTAGCAGTAAAACCCGATTGTAATTATTTGAATTTTTTATACCTAAACCAATTGAACGTAAAACTACTCCTAAAGCCGCTTGCGACTTTCCTTTACCTGCACCATCATAAACATGAACTTGACCTTTAAGCCTTACGGGGCGCAATTGTGCTGTGCGAATACCGATGCCGTTCCTTGTCATCTCAACTCAAACCGCTGTAATATGGCAGTCTTTTATCTTACCCAAATGCAGGTACTATCAGGAAGGGGATAGGGAGTAGGGAATGGGGCATAGGGCATAGGGCATAGGCACGGGGAGAACAATAAATAATTATAATCTGCTTTTAATAACCCATTACCAATGCCCAATGCCCAATCCCCCATGCCCAAATGCTTGCGTTTAAGAATTATTTACCTTTATGCTGATTTCGGTATAAAAAATGGTAAAAGACATAAATTCCGTTTAATATTATTTACTGTTAAAGACTTTAGATGACAAGGGTATTACGTAAAATACATTGAGTGGGGTAATAATCAGATGTTTGATGGCTTAGACTTTTCCACGCCTTTCCAAGTTTTTCCTTTTGGTGTGATTCTATTTGACTTTCTATTTTTATTAGTAGCGATTCCGGTGGAGGCATTCATTCTGAATAAAAGATTGAAGTTTGATAAAAGAACTTCGTCTTTTTACGCTATTTCTATGAATCTTTTTTCAAATGTTATCGGTTGGGTAGTTTTCTTTATTTTGGAGCCTACTGATTTCTTTAATACTTATAAAGCACAAATCATTAGTTTTTTGCTATACAATCGCCTAAACGATCAAGTGTATGGTGGTATTGTTATGGCAGCTTTTGTCACCTTCTTTGGAACTTTGATGGTCAAGTTTGCATTGCTGAGGCTATTTATTTTGTCTTTGAGTAATCCAGGAGAAAAAAAGGCAGAACCACAACCAGAAGACGCTATTTTGCAGCAGCGAAAAAGTCGTCGAGGTTACAGAAAAACATGGCAAAGTACAAGCTTGTTTACTACTACATTAATTGCGAATTCATTAAGCTACAGTGCAATTACTTTAGTGGTAATGTTTAGGATATTCGCGAGAACAAACAGTGCTTTATAGTAATTATTAAACTGCATCGCAAATGGGTCATTAGGAGAAAGAGAACAAAACTGTGCTTGTGTAATCAACTAATAATCTTCGTATTTAGTTATTAAATAATAAAATGAATAGGAGGTAGAATGGGCGTATTTAAGGAAACAGCAGACTTACTTGGTTTGGCATTTCTATTTGATTTTCTAAAAGATTCTATTGAAAGAATCAAGAAATTCTTTATACCGCCGAAAGCTTTTTCTTGGCAAACATTAATTTATCTAAGTTTATTTTCTTGGTTGATGTCCTTTCTAGCTAATGACGGCCCAATTCAAGATATTATCGCATTTTTCGGTTGGGCATTTTTAATTGCTGGAACTTCTTGGTATACCACCGATAAACCTTTATATATTCCCGGTACTATTATGCCTGTGGGAGCAGTAATAACTGGATTTATAGTCAGCGTTTTTGCTTTTCAGCAAGACGATGAGCTTATAGCTAGAAC
>JBCCLY010000149.1:0-8085 GCA_039026655.1 Cyanobacteria bacterium P01_C01_bin.38
GCATCATTTAATCCACCTTCACTAGTTAAACCAAAACGCAACTCATCATTATCTCTTGTATCTTTTAACTGAATTGAAGAAGCTAATACCGGATCGGTTGGTGCTAAAATTGCTCCCAACAAAATAGCTCCAGCCCAATCCATTCCTAAAAGAAACTTGCCCACAGCAGCAATAGCAAAAATTGAAAACGGCATTAAAATTCCTATTAGCCGTAAAGTTGTATCCCAGGCTAGTAACTTAAAAGGACGAGAAATTTTTAAACCGCAACCGAATACAGAAACAATTACCACAAATTCCGTTAATCGCATCAGTAGTTCAGCATTAAATATATCGTCGCGACGCAGTTCGACTAAACTAAAACCGTAAGGACCGATAGTAATACCTACTATCAGATAAATAATCGCATAAGAAAAAGGCGATCGCGCAATTAAACCCGAACCCAAAGTTACAAACAGTAAGAGTAAACCAATAACAAGTAGATTAAGAATATAAACATCCACCATAGACTTTTACTCCTCCTATAACTACATAATTCAGTTAGTTTAAAAGCAGCACAAATAATTCTGTATCACCCGTAGGTAGATTTAATCAAACAGTTTTCTGTACCAGTTGAGTAAATAAAATGCAACCAAAAGCAGTTCAAAATCGTTAGGCTATTAAGATATACATTTTTTAAGTAGCGGCAATGATACAGCTAAAAGGACCGAATACTCCCAGAATTTTTCAACTGATTGAATGGGTTTTCAATCCCTTACAATTAATGGAAAAATCTGCCAAAGCTTATGGAGAAGCTTTTAAATTATTTTTAGTTGGTAACAATCCGATGGTATTTCTCAGCCATCCCCAAGCCATCAAAGAAGTTTTCAATGCTAACCCCGATAAATTTGATATTGGCAAGGGAAACGAATTAGCTGCTTCTTTATTAGGAGAACAATCATTAGTTTTACTCGATGGGGCACAACACCAACGCCAGCGCAAATTATTAACTCCGCCGTTTCATGGGGATAGAATGAAATCCTATGGCGAATTAATTTGTAGAATTACCGACAAAGTTATTAGTGAGTGGAAAATTGGCGAACCTTTTGAAGTTCGTAATTCCATGCAGGAAATTTCCCTCAGAGTTATTTTACAGGCAGTATTTGGACTTAACGAAGGGAAACGTTACGACGAAATTAAACAGTTAATTAGTTCAATATTAGAAATATCCGGTTCCCCTTTAAAAGCAATGCTGGTATTTGTACCTTTATTGCAAAAAGATTTAGGTGCTTGGAGTCCCTGGGGAAACTTTCTACGCCAGCAAAAACGGCTTGATGACTTGCTATACGCCGAAATTCAGGAACGCAGAGATAACCCAGATGCATCCCGTAAAGATATTTTATCCTTAATGATGGCGGCACGGGATGAAGAAAATCAACCCATGACAGATAAAGAAATGCGTGACGAGTTGATGACATTATTAGTAGCGGGGCATGAAACCACCGCATCATCATTAACTTGGGCATTTTATTGGATTCATCATCTTCCCAAAGTAAAAGAAAAACTATTAGCGGAATTAGATACAGTTGATAATCAAGATTTAAATACTATTGCAAAACTACCTTATTTAAACGGAGTTTGTGCCGAAACTTTACGTATATATCCTGTAGGTTTACTAGCTTTTCCGCGAATTAATAAAGCACCAATTGAGATAATGGGTTACGAATATCCCGCAGAAACATGGTTAATGCCGTGCATTTATTTAACACATCATCGCGAGGATTTGTATCCAGAGCCAAAACAGTTTAAACCAGAAAGATTCATTGACAAACAGTATTCATCATATGAATATCTACCCTTTGGTGGTGGCAATCGTCGCTGTATCGGTATGGCATTTGCCTTGTTTGAAATGAAGCTGGTGTTAACAACAGTTTTGAAAAATATGGATTTGAGTATAGTTAATAATCATCAGGTAAAACCCACTCGTCGCGGCGGTACTTTAGCACCTTCTGGCGGTAAGTGGTTGATGGTGAAAGGGAAAAGAGATGTGAAGGTGAAGGTTGGGGTTTGATTAGTAGCCCTAAATAGCCCTCAGATTGAAATCTGGGGCTACACAAGCAAATTCCGCCTTCGCGGAATGATTTTTCAAAGATTCTGCTTCTTCTCGTTCCTTGTCTCCGGCAAGGAATGCAGATGCTGGAGGCTCTGCCTCCGATTGGGGAAGCTCTTTTCTCGTTCCTTGTCTCCGGCAAGGAATGCAGTGCTTGAGGCTCTGCCTCCGATTGGATGGAATATCTTACTTGTTGAAAAATATGTGGTAGTGCGAGCATCTTGCTCGCTCGATATCTATAGCGAGCAAGATGCATTTCCTTACAGAAACGCTGAGCCGCACGCTCCGCGTGAACGCTAACGCACTACAAAATTATAAATTTAGAAGGCTCCCTTTAATGCGATCTGAATATGTTTAATTTTTTTAAATCCTATAAAGTTTAGTCTAGTATAATTACTAACTAGTATTTAAACTCACTATATGGAAGCTATAACAGTAATGATTGCTGGTAAAATATTAGAATTTGGGACAGAGAAAGTTTGTGAAAAAGTTCTTTCTGGTATTGGTAGCAAATTAAATCGTAGCGATTTAGAAAAAGCTTTAAAAATCTCGGTAAAAACAGCTTGCGAACAAGAAGAAAGATTATTTTTTCGCTGCCAAAATGATGGTTTTAAAGGAACTACAAAATTTTTAAACAAGTTTTTTACAGAAACAGCAATTGAAGAATTACAAAAACCTTTGAAAAACGAAGGTAATCTTGATATAGAGTTTTTAAGCAAAGCTTTTATCCAAGAAGCTCAAAATCATTCGGAAATGCAGAAAATTGACGAGTCTTGCGTCAAACCTTGGATGAAAGTTTTTGTAAGTACTTATTTTGAAAATACAAATACATACATAAAATTTCAAGTAGCAAAAGAAGATTATTTAAAACAGTTAGCAAACTGGTTTGATGATGTCAAATTTGCGGGAATTTCTGTACCAGGACAAGAAATCGATAAATCCGAGAAACTGGCGCAAATTTTTGTGATGCCAGATGTGGAGGAAGATGTAAAGAGGAAAGATTATCCTGTTATCATTGATGAATTTACGGATATCTCACTTGGTAAACGCCAGCAAGAACTATTTTTAGAACAGCGTCAACGTGCTTTAATAAATCGTTCTGGTAACAAGTTTCTTGCTTCAAAGCTTTTAACTCAAAGCGATTCTATAAAATTTGTTTTATTAGGTGCGCCGGGTTCTGGTAAAACAACTTTGTTAAGCTATTTTGCTGTAATGCTAGCTCAAAATAAAGCTGAAAAGTTAGGTTTAAATTCAGATATAGATTACCTACCAATATTAATTAGAATGCGAGATTTATCAAGGCTCGGTGAAATTAGCATTCTAGATTATGCAAAGCAATTTGCGGAAAAATACTTATTAGTCAAAAACTTACCTGAAGGCTTTTTTGAGTATTGGTTGTCAGACGGAAGAGCATTAATTTTACTCGATGGTTTGGATGAAATAGCTGAAGAAAGCAAACGTTATAAAGTAGTACAAAGAATTGAGAATTTTCTCGGACAATTTCAGGATAATACCGCAATTATCACATCACGTCCGGCAGGTTACAAGCGCGACTTTTTCCGTACCGAAGAATTCCCTCATTACGAACTTTTAGCCTTTGACGATGACAAGGTAGAAGAGTTTATTAACCGTTGGTACGATAGCCGTTTTCAAGATAAAGCCGAAGCCGAAAGACGTAAGGAAAGTTTACGGAAAGCGCTGAATAATAACGAACGAATCAAACTATTAGCGCGAAATCCTTTATTGTTAACCATCATTGCTTTAATTCACCGCTATCAAGCCGTATTACCCAAAGAAAGACACAAGCTTTATGACAAAGCAGTAGAAACCTTAATAACTTCTTGGGATGCAAATAAAGAACTTACAACTCATGAGAAGTTGAAATATCTTGAATTAGATGATTTGCGACGGTTAATGGAAATTCTTGCTTACTGGATTCATACCCAAGGAAATACAGGAGATAACGAAGGTGGCACATTAATAGACTGCGATGAGTTACTTGATAAATTAAAACGAGAAATCAAATTACTTAAAGGAATTGAACTTTATAAAGCCGATGAAGAAGCGAAACGTTTTATAGATTTGATTCAAGAGCGCACAGGGTTACTTAACGAACAGGGACATAATTGTTATGCATTTGTTCACAAAACCTTTCAGGAATATCTGTGTGCTGAAGAAATTAATTATCAAGCAGATAATGAAGGTGATTTTGAGATAATTTTAGACCATATTCGCGACTATCTTCACGACCAGCATTGGCGAGAAGTGTTGTTATTGTTAGTAGCTCAGCAGAAACCGAAGAAAGCAGCAAGGGCTATTAGGAAGATTCTTAATAATGGTAGCAAGTACGAACAATGGTTGCATAGAGATTTGTTGTTTGCTGCTGATTGTTTAGCTGAAGATGTTAAGGGTTTGAATGGCGCTGATGGGAAGTTAGGGGAAGAGATTCTAAGAGGTTTGGTTGATTTAGAGGTGAGGAAAAAAGAAAAAGTTGGTTTCAGAGTCAGAAGAGAAGTGTTTAATATTCTTTGCCGTTTTTATGAAACTGCTTTTGAAAAGCAAGCATTAGAATTACTCAAAGCTGAAGCTGATAAAATCGATCGAGTTAGGTTACAAAATTATCGTGCGGAATTAGGGGAGAAGGAAGAAGCGATAGTTGTTCTTATTAAACTTCTTGCTGAAGATGATAGCGGCGTACGTAGAAGTGCTGTTTATGCTTTAGAGAACTTGGGTAAAGATTCGGATACGGTTGTTAACGCCCTTATCAAACTGCTTGATGATGATGATAGCGGCGTGCGTTACAGTGCTGCTAATACTTTAAGGAAGTTGGGTAAAGATTCTGATACGATTGTTAACGCCCTTATCAAACTCCTTGCTGATGATGATAGCAGGGTGCGTAGCAGTGCTGCTTATGCTTTAGTTGAATTGGGTAAAGATTCTGATACGGTTGTTAACACTCTTGTCAAACTCCTTGCTGAAGATGATAGCAACGTGCGTAGCACTGCTGCTTATGCTTTAATTGAATTGGGAAAAGATTCTGATACAGTTGTTAATGCCCTTGTCAAACTTCTTGCTGAAGATGATAGCGATATGCGTTTGAGGGCTGCTTATAATTTAGGGAACTTGGGTAAGGATTCCAATACGGTTGTTAACGCCATAATGCAACTGCTTACTGATGCTGATAGCGGCGTGCGTTTGAATGCTGCTTATGCTTTAGGGAACTTGGGAAAAGATTCGGATACGGTTATTAACGCCCTTATCAAACTGCTTGCTGACAATCGTAGCTTTGTGCGTAGCACTGCTGCTGATGCTTTAGGATACTTGGGTAAGGATTCGGATACGGTTGTTAATGCTCTTATCAAACTGCTTGCTGAAAATGATAGCAACGTGCGTAGCAGTGCTGCTGATGCTTTAGGGAACTTGGGAAAAGATTCGGATACAGTTGTTAACGCTCTTATCAAACTGCTTACTGATGATGATAGCAACGTGCGTTTGAGGGCTGCTTATGCTTTAGAAAACTTGGGAAAAGATTCCGATATGGTTGTTAACGCCCTTATAAAAATGCTTACTGATGGTGATAGCGACGTGCGTTTGAGGGCTACTAATGCTTTACAAAACTTGGGAAAAGATTCCGATACAGTTGTTAACGCCATTATCAAACTGCTTACTGATGATGATAGCGATGTGCGTTTGAGGGCTGTTTATGCTTTACAAAAGTTGGGAAAAGATTCCGATACAGTTGTTAACGCCTTTGTCAAACTACTTGCTCATGATGATAGCGACGTGCGTTCAAGCGTTGCTCAAGCTTTAGGAAACTTGGGAAAAGATTCTGATACGGTTGTTAATGCCCTTGTCAAACTGCTTGCTGATGATGATAGCGACGTGCGTTGGAGGACCACTGATGCTTTAGAGAACTTAGGTAAAAAATCTAATAAAATTCCACCTTTAATTGAGCAATGGTTAAAGGTAAACCAAGATGCTGAAAAGATTGGTGATGTGATTGATGCGCTGTGGGAAATGGTAGCAACTGAGTAGTAATATCCGTTGCGATACTATTTTAATCGTTCCACTCTTCAGCTAATTCCAAATCGCGTTGTGCCCTTTGAATAGCACCTTCCTTCAACTGCTCTTTAAGGTTATTTGGGAGTTTTTGCTTTATTTTGTGCTGAATATAATATTGAATGGCTTCGTTGATAAAAGCAAGGCGATCGCCAACAATATCCTCGGAAGATTCGTCATCTTGAATCACCATATCAATCGTGCGAATCGTCTCTTCGGGCAAATTAATGTTTAATCTATGATTCATAATTTTCTATTTTTAATTGATTATCGCTACAACCCAAACGGCTGGGAGACGTAGCACTGCTACGTCTCTACATCAAATACCTATCTATAACTAGCCCACGGAGGTGGGCTTTGCCTGTGTAGCCGCGATTTACAATCGCCAGGTTTTTTAAATTTCAATCCCTATATAAATTACTCTTTCAACTTCACTCCCCTTATCGCACAATCCAACAATTCCATCGGATGCTTAACTTCAATTTCCTTACCCTGCTTTTCCAAATGCTTGCTAATCTGCAAACTACACCCCGGATTTGGCGAAGCAATCAACTCGGCACCCGTATTTACCAAATTCCTGGCTTTTTGCTCTCCCAATTCTTCCGCAACTTCGGGTTGCAGCATATTGTAAACTCCGGCGCTACCGCAACATAAAGCTGCGTCTAAAGGCTCGCGCAATTTAATATTAGGAATCTGCTTTAATAATTGACGGGGTTGTACGCTGATTTTTTGTCCGTGCAGTAAATGACACGCATCTTGATAAACCATTGTCAAAGGTTCATCAGTTAAAGGCGATAATTTGGCTGTTAAACCCACCATTGCTAAAAACTCTTGTGAATCTTTAACTTTATTGGCAAATTCTTTGGCTTTATCCTTATATTCGGGGTCATTTTCTAAAATATGATTGTATTCTTTCAAAGTATGACCGCAACCCGCAGCATTAATGATTACATAGTCTACATCCATATCTGCAAAACTATCAATCATCTGTCTTGCCAAAGCTTGGGCTTGTGCGGTTTGCCCTTGATGCTCTGGAAGTGCAGCACAGCAGCCTTGAGATTTAGGAATTACAACTTCGCAACCATTTGCGGTTAAGACTCTTACGGTAGCTTCATTTACTGGTGAGAAAAATAACCGCTGCACGCATCCTAATATTACACCCACTCGGTAACGTTTTTCATTTTGCGCGGGAATTACGGTAGGATAATTATCTTGAAAAGATTTGCCGGTAACTTCAGGAAGAATAGATTCCATTGAAGCTAAGCGGGGAGATATCTTTTCTAATAAACCAGTTGAACGAATTAACTTTGGTAATCCCAACTTTTGATAAATAAATAATGGGATTAATAGTAAACGTAATCTTTGAGGATAAGGAAACAGCGAAAAAATTAATTGTCGAAATAACTTATCCGGTAAACTGCGGGGATAATTACGAGCAACTTGGTGACGAGTAGCGCTAATTAACTTATCGTATTCTACTCCAGAAGGACAAGTAGTGACGCAAGCCAAACAGCCCAAACAGCTATCAAAATGTTGAGTAGTCGCCGTATTTAAATCAATTTCCCCTTCATTAATAGCATCCATCAAATAGATTCTTCCTCGCGGGGAATCCATTTCCTTACCGATAACCCTGTAACTCGGACAGGTAGAAAGACAAAATCCACAATGCACGCAGCTATCAATTAACTTAGGCTCCGGTGGATGATTTTCATCAAAACCGTTTATATTCTTCAAAGAAGCAATTTTGTTTTCGTTATTTTCTGAAAGCATGATTTTGTTAATAGTTAGTTGTTAGTTGATAGTTGTTAGTTGGTAGTTGGTAGTGGGTAGTTGGTAGTTGATAATTGGTAGTTGGTAGTTGGTAGTTGGGCATTGGGCATATATAGGTAGTGGGTGCAAAAAGCGACGATGTGAAGAAAAACAACCAAAAAACAAACACA
>JBCCLY010000150.1:0-8065 GCA_039026655.1 Cyanobacteria bacterium P01_C01_bin.38
GTGCGAGCATCTTGCTCGCTAGATACAACGAGCGAGCAAGATGCTCGCACTACGTAAAACCCCTAAATAAAAGCGAGAAGCTCGCTTCCGTTAGGACGCGCATTCCAAACTACAAACCCATCAACATTAACAGGACAAAGCACTAGTTTCTTTTTCGGAAGCATGATCGGCCGCAAGATACAGCGTAGATATTTCGTTGTAATTTGTTCAACTTGCTGTTCCCTATTCCCCGTTCCCCGTTCCCTATGCTACTTAATAATGGTGCATATACGAAATTACGAAATGAAGAAACGCAGATTATTGTTATTTACGGTAATACTGGTAATTAGTATTATTTTTGGCGATTATCATTCTACTATTGCTTCATCAGTGGGTAAGGAAACGCTGACAATGATTACTTCCCCGGATTATCCTCCTTATGAATTTTACGAAACGAAAGATGGGGAACGTAAAATAGTTGGTTTTGATATTGATATTGCTAATTATATTGCGAAGGAATTAGCCTTTAAACTCAAGATTACTCAATCAGATTTTAATGGTTTGATTCCCGCACTGCAAGCGAATCGCGCTGATTTTGTTATGGCTGGGATGACTCCAACTCCACAACGTCGCAAAAATGTAGATTTTTCGATAATTTATTACGAAGCTAAAGATACTATCGTCGCTGCTAAAAGTAGTAATTTAATTAAGTCAGAAGATTTATCGGGGAAAATTGTTGGCGTACAGTTGGGAACAATTCAAGAACAAAATGCCAAACAAATTTCTCAAAAAGTTGCGAATATAAAGTTAAAAAAATTAAATAAAGTACCGGAAGTAATTCAAGAAATTAAAGCTGGAAGAATTGATGCTGCCATTGTTGAAGATGCTGTTGCTTTTGGATTTATCAAAGCTAATCCAGATTTAATGTCTAGTGTTATTCCTTCAATTGAAAACGCATCTGGTTCGGCTATTGCTTTTCCTAAAGGTTCGCAGTTAGTCAAACCATTTAATGATGTGCTGCAAAAGATGAAGAGTAATGGTGAATTAGAAAGGTTGAGTAAAAAGTGGTTTTCTGCAACTTCAACTGAAGAAGCTTTATCTACATCACCTGCTGCTTCCAAGGGATTAAATTTAGATTTTAGGCGAATTATTCCGGATATACCTTTTATTCTCAAAGGAATTCCTATAACTTTATCTTTTACCTTATCATCGGTATTTCTCGGCTTATTTTGGGGAACCGCATTATCATTTTTCAAAATTTCTGGGATTAAACCCCTTGGCTGGTTTGCAAATGCCTATACTTCTATTTTTCGAGGTACACCATTACTTTTACAGCTATCTTTGGTTTACTTCGCCACACCTCAATTAACAGGATACAATATTTCAGCTTTTCAAGCAGGAGTATTTACCTTTACCTTAAACTCCGGTGCTTATATGTCGGAAACGATTCGCGGAGGAATTCAAGCTGTAGACAAAGGACAATTTGAAGCTGCAATGTCTATGGGTGTTTCTTATCCAATGATGATGTGGGATATTATATTACCCCAAGCTTTGAAAAATATTTTGCCTGCATTAGTAAATGAAACTATCGGATTATTAAAAGATTCTTCCTTGGTGGCAACAATTGGTGTAGTTGACATATTACGTAGCGCTCAAATTGTTGGTGCAAATAAATATATTTATTTTGAACCGTTATTGTTCGCTGGATTAATTTATTACGTTTTAGTAATGGGTTTATCCTTCGCTGCTTCTGCTTTGGAAAGGAAATTGAGAAAAAGCGATTGAGACAGTTATCAGTGAACAGTGAACAGTGAACAGTTATCAATTATCAATTACCAATTACCAACTAATAACTAACATGAATAAATCAATTATCTATAAAGAGAACGTAGGGTGCGTTATGGCTTTAGCCTAACGCACCGGAATCAAGACTAAATGGTGCGTTGCACTCCGTGACAACACACCCTACTAGCAACTAACAACTATCAACTAACAACTAACATGAATAATTCAATTATCCGTACAGAATCTTTGTGTAAATCATTTGGAAGTCTTGATGTACTCAAAAATATTTCTACAGAGATTTATCGAGGTGAAGTTGTTGCTATTTTAGGTCCTTCTGGTAGTGGTAAGTCTACTTTTCTGCGATGCATAAATTTGTTAGAAATTCCTACTTTAGGAAAAATTTTTTTTCACGATAACGAAATTACTCAACAAAAAACCAATATCGCTAAAATTCGGCAGCGTTTGGTAATGGTGTTTCAACACTTTAATTTATTTCCTCATATGACGGTGCTACAAAATGTTACTTATGCACCGATAAAAGTGAAAGGCTTAGATAAGAAACAAGCACAAATCAAAGCTCTGGAATTACTTGAAAAAGTCGGTTTAGCGGAAAAAGCAGACGTTTATCCGGCAAGACTTTCAGGGGGACAAAAACAGCGTGTGGCGATCGCCCGTGCTTTAGCTATGGAACCGGAAATGATTTTGTTTGATGAGCCAACTTCGGCTTTAGATCCAGAAATGGTAAAAGATGTGCTGGAAGTAATGAGAAGTCTGGCAAATACCGGAATCACTATGGCGATAGTTACTCACGAAATGGGTTTTGCTAGAGAAGTCGCAAGTCGAATCATGTTCCTTGATAACGGAAGTTTGGCAGAAGACGCGCTACCAAAGGATTTCTTTAATAATCCAAAGTGCGATCGCGCTAAACAATTCCTAGAAAAGATGCTTTAAATTTATTATTCTCTCATCAGAGTTAATCCATACACAATTTTTACATTTAAGTAATATATACTTCATACTTGATAAGTATAATTGGTTATAGACAGCATACAACAACATTCCTCACACCACACTATAAGCTCTCTTTCCCGAATCAGGGTTAGAGAGTTTTTTATGATGTATAGCTATAAAAGTTACCATCATCATTGCGTATTTGAGATTTACTTTTTCTTCCTCTACTTCCTACTCCCTACTCCCTATTCCCTCTCAAGGATTGCAATACATACAGTGAGCAGGATTCGCAAACTGTTTACCATCGGGGAATAATTGTTCTTTCCTAAAACCACATTTTTGACATTTATATATTACAGACTTTGTTAAGGTAGTGGGAGCGCTACACCATTCACAGGGTAATCCTGGAATTCGTTGAATAATATCAAAACCAGGTATTGAACATTTCGGACAAAGACAGTTAATTTTTTGTATCAGGTTGTAAGTTGCTTTTTCTATATTTTTCATTCTTGTTGGATTGTACATGGCTCGCATATCAGTTTCGAGGTGTACCGTACCATTACCCGATTTTTTCAAACTATTATTTATCGCTTCTATTAATGCTGCTTCTGTATTAATCCCTTTAATTATCTCGTCGCTCGAACCAGGATATTCATTTAGCATTACAATCAAACCATGTTCCGGAAAGCCCACTTTTCCGGCAAAATCCATAGCTTGTTGTATATTTGTGGCTTTTAAATGACTGTGATTTGTATCGAAGGATAATTCTTCCCCAATTATTTCTAATTCATTTTCTTTATCTATCAAAATCACGACTTCTCGATTGCAGGAAGTTAATGGTAAATAAGGATGAGGAGCAAAACTTCCTTCACTAGCAATTGCCAAACTTTCACCAGTTAATAAAAGCACTTGTTCTGCTTTCAATCTTGCAGCTTCTATTTGACTACCAGAGCGCTCTATATCTCTTGTAAAAGAACCAAATTTATCGGTATTAAATTGCGGTACGGTTACTTTTATACCTAATTCTCTATCAAAAAGAGGAGCAATAACTCTCTCCTTTTTATGCATGGTAGCAAGTACGGCGACTCGGTTTTGAAAGAATCTCTGACTATCCATAAACACAGCTTATTATTAAATAGCAAATTAATATAGTGCGTTAATTATGCATTTACCGAGAGAAAAGGAATACTTTTAGCCAAAAAGTCATCAACAGCAATATCTTGTTTCATTGCCCAATATTCACTCAAAAAGTGAATTTGTCTCAAACCAACAATTAAATTCAAACCCGGTACAATTATCCACCAAACTATCAAAGGTTCTTTCAGCCCTGCATCGCGATAAAGTTGATTTACCGTCTTATACAAGCGAAACTGAACAATATAAATCCAAACAATACCTAAAAGCGAAAACCAACCAAACCATCCCGGAACATCAGGATCGAAAATCCGCAAAATTTGAGGGATTGCAACACCTAACACAAAAGGAGCTAAAGATAGCGTTCCCGATAAACCACAGCCGTTGTAGCGCTTCAGTTCTTCTTGAATAATATATTTATACCAGCCATAGTACAGCATTCCCGTGGCTACAGATAAAACAATTACTCTCCATAAGGGACGGGGTTTTCCTAGATTTTCCTTAAACATATTAAAAAATTAGATATCAATTTTAACTAGTTAACATTACTTAATGTCTCATAATTTGCCAACTTTTTCACTAATTTTTCATCAGTACATCCGATAAGCAGCAATAAGATCAAATCTGGTTACATCGGAATGGAATGATAAAAAACCGCAGAGGACACAGAGGAAGAGTTAGAGAGAGAAAATTTAGATAATTCCGATACAAACGTAAAAGATATAACTCTTCTCAATTCTGTAAAATCATAGTTTTTCAAATTGCTGATTTTTAATTTAATTTTCAAATTACTTCAGTAAAATCTCTTAATTATTTTCACAGAAGACAAAGATACTCTTCTGAAATTAGACTCAAATTAGATAAAAAACTTTTGCAAAATAATAATGTCAGAGATATCAAAAACTGACGACTTAAAATATAGGAATTTAAATTTATGGGATTTTTGATTTTTGTGGGTGCTGTAATTGCCACTGTTCTAGTAATTATTATCAATAGCTACAATGATTTAGTTAAGTATCGTAACCGCTACAAAAATGCTTATGCTCAGATCGATGTTCAATTGCAGCGTCGTTATGATTTAATTCCCAATTTGGTAGAAACTGCCAAAGGGTACATGAAACACGAAAAGGAAACTTTAGAAGCAGTAATTGCGGCAAGAAATTCTGCAATTACTGCTAGCCGTCGTGCGGCTAAAAATCCTGGTGATTCCCAGGCTATGGGACAATTAGGCAATGCAGAAGCAGCTTTGAATGGTGCCTTGAGTAGCTTGATGGTAATTTCCGAATCATACCCAGAATTGAAAGCGGATCAATCCATGAGTAAGGTGATGGAAGAGTTATCTTCAACAGAAAATCGGATTGCTTTTGCACGTCAAGCTTTTAATGATGCGGTAACTCTTTACAATACCAAACGTGAAGCTTTCCCTAGTAATTTGGTAGGTGATAGCTTTAATTTTACTTCTGCCGATTTGTTAGAAGAAGCCGCACCTGAAGTCAGAAATGTGCCTCGCGTTTCTTTTTAAAAGTTAATTAATTGGGCAAGAGGGAATAGGGAACGGCGAAAAAATTATTGTGGTGCGGGCATCCCTGGTGGTGCAAATTTAAATGAAGTAATTGTTTAATTGAGTAATGGCAAAATTATAAATATCAGATAATAGAGCTTTTCAAATAGTGAGCATCCCGATGCAGGCAAAAATACAATTTGGTAGTGCGTTAACGCACTACAAAAAATAAATTTGCATATTTGGGATGCTCCCTTTCAAATATCTATCGGATTTTCATTTACTTTCATAACAGGTGAGAAAGATTTTTCTAGGGAATGTGGTTCGGTTTTTGAAGAAAAAAATCCTTTTTTCCTCCCCTACATATTTCCTGTTCCCTGTTCCCTGTTCCCTGTTCCCTTGCCCCTAAAAATTATCCATAAATCATTACGGATTCCTATATAAAAAACTGTATTTATGAATTTCTTTGAAAATCAGGATAAAGCACGCCAAAGCACGCAGCAATTACTCGGGTTGTTTGCAATAGCTATATCTATAATGATTGTGGCAATTTATATTGTCTTAGTACTTTTACTTTATGTATTAACGTTCTCAGTTGAAACAATAAATATTATTTGGTGGCAACCTTCTTTATTCTTTTGGGTATCAGCAGTGACAATATCTCTGATCTCCCTGGCGAGCTTTTACAAAATTCTTTGTCTGCGGCAAGGAGGTTGTGCGATTGCTGAAGAATTGGGGGGAAGATTATTACTTACTGAAACTGCCAGCGAACAAGAACAACAGTTGTTAAATATTGTAGAGGAAATGGCGATCGCCTCGGGTATTCCCATCCCAAAAGTCTATTTACTCGATCGCGAACCTAGTATAAATGCCTTCGCGGCAGGGTTTTCACTTAACGATGCTGTAATTGGTGTTACTCGTGGTTCTGTAGAACAATTTAACCGCGATGAGTTACAAGGTGTTATTGCACACGAATTCAGTCATATTCTTAATGGCGATATGGCACTGAATTTACGATTAGTGGGCTTGCTCCACGGTATTTTGTTCATTTATCTTATCGGAAAGCAAATGTTACGCATTCGCGATAATGATAATGATGGTTTCCGGTTATGGATATTAGCTTTGGCTCTGATGGCAATTGGCGGTATCGGATTACTCTGCGGACGTTTAATCAAAGCAGCAGTTTCTCGTCAGCGGGAATTCCTTGCCGATGCTTCTGCGGTGCAATTTACTCGCAACTCCGATGGCATTTCTGGAGCATTACAGAAATTAGAACAAATGGATTCGCGCTTGCTAACACCTAAAGCCGAAGCCGCCAGTCATATGTTTTTCGGTAACGCTGTTAAAATCCACTTTTGGGAAGACAAATTTGCAACTCATCCACCACTTGCAGTTCGTATTCGTCGCGTTGGTGGAGTAAGAGTCAAAAATATTTCCAATTCATCTCGTAATATAGTAAATTCCTCATCCAATAACTCATCAGCAATGGGCTTTGCTGACAGTAATTCCCAAACTACAACCCCAGAAAAAGTCGTTGCTCAAGTTGGTACAGTTACACCAAAGCAGTTTGATTTAACCCAAGAATTATTAGCAGAATTACCCGAATCTTTACGTTTAGGAATCCGAGAAACACAAACATCACAAGCAATTTTATTTGCATTATTTTTAGAACAAAATTCTCCCCTACAAGAAAAACAGCTTAGCTGGCTCAATCAAGTGCAACCAGAAGAATTAGTTAATTCAACTGTAAAATTCAACCAAGAAATCGCTAATTTAAATACCGATATTTACTTACCACTTGTTGACTTAACAATACCCGCATTACGTCAACTCCCTCCCAAAGAATGCCAAAGAGTTTGTAAATGCACTCAAGGTTTAATTGCAGCCAAAAAGCAAGCATCGGTGAGAGATTTTGTATTACGCTTAATACTTTGGCATCGCTTACAGCCCTTACTTCAACCAGATTGCAATATTACAGTTAAATTTAACTCTATCGAAGAAATTTGGTCTGATTGTTTAATCGTATTATCAGCACTAGCGCAAATTGGTGAAAACAGTGCAGAATCAGCAGCTTATGCATTTAGTTCAGGTATTTATCAACTTCCAGGTGCAACGCAACAAGAGAAACCAAAAGCACCACTCAAATGCAATTTTTCACAGCTAAAGAAAAGTATTGAAAATCTCCGTCAAGCGACACCAAAACTCAAACAATCCGTAGTTCAAGCCTGCGCTCATATCGTATTAGTAGATAATAAAATTACTGCTCAAGAAAAAGATTTATTAAGGGCGATCGCCATGACATTAGATTGCCCCATACCGCCATTCTTAAAATCAAAGCGAAAAATGTTGTAGAGACGTAGCACTGCTACGTCTCCTAACGCCACGTCTGCCAACGCGTTTTCGGTTTTCACGGAAATTATATGAGCGGAGAAGCCGCGCAACTTCAGTTCGTGGAGGAACCGCGAAGGAGCGGCGGATTTATCCGCTGTGGTAATTAAAATTGGTTTGTCAACCCCTTGCGGGGTCAACTTCGCCTGATTAGGGCAACCCTTTCGGGTAATGTTAGCTTCGACTAAGTTAAAGAAACGCACTTCCTCAAGACACTGGCTTAACCCCGTAAACCTGTTTAATCCTGAAGTATCAGAGCCAGGGGCTAGCGAACCCACAGGGTGATTAAAATAATTAGCGATAATCTCTAACGATTCTACTATCTAA
>JBCCLY010000151.1:0-8063 GCA_039026655.1 Cyanobacteria bacterium P01_C01_bin.38
CCAAAGTGAGCGGCTATAGCTTCCGAATCCCCAATCAATTTACCATCAATAAACAATTGAGGAACTGTGGTTGAACCTGTAGTAGCTCTCAAACCACGAGTAGTAAAATCTTTGTTCAAGGTAATTTCTTCATAATTCAAACCTTGTCCTTTAAGTATTTCTTTTGCACGAGCGCAGAAAGGACAACCTTCTTTGGCAAACATAAAAAGGCTTTGGGGTTTTGCTGCTTGAGGATTAATATACTTAAGCATTGTCTCTGCATCGGATACCTTAAATGGATCTCCAGGTTCCTCTGGCTCAATAAACATTTTATCTATTACGCCATCCTTTACAAGCATTGAATAGCGCCAGGAACGCTTACCAAAACCTAAATCGGTTTTATCAACTAACATTCCCATGCCTTCAGAAAATTCACCGTTACCATCGGGAATTAATGTGACATTTTCTGCTTCTTGATCCTTCGCCCATTCGTTCATCACGAAGGAATCGTTTACCGAAATACAAACAATATCATCTACGCCATTTTCTTTAAAAGTTAAAGCCAGTTCGTTGTATCCTGGTAAATGCGTAGAAGAACAAGTTGGAGTAAACGCCCCAGGTAAAGAAAAGACAACCACAGTTTTACCTTTGAATAAATCCGAAGTGGTGACATCCTTCCAATCATTGTTCTCGCGAACCCGAAAGGTAACGCTAGGAACTTTTTGACCTTCTTTATTAGGCAGCATAAATAAAGCTAAAATGATAAATGCAACTCTTTAAGCGTAGTCGTTATGAGTATGTTTGTCAAACAGAAAATCTCAGGGAGTAGGGAGTAGGGAGTAGGGAGTAGAGAGTAGGGAGTAGGGAGTAGGGAGTAGGGAGTAGGGGAGACAAGGAGACAAACGAATAACTTTCTCCTTCATTACTACTTTCAACTCCTAACTCCTAACTCCTAACTCCTAACTCCTAACTCCTAACTCCTAACTCCTAACTCCTAACTCCTAACTCCTAACTCCTAACTCCTAACCTTTTTTCATAATTGTATATTTCTAACATTTAATAACCGTATCTTTAACGATAAGCTGTCATGGTGCAAATCGAAATTAAGTAGTGGTTAAATAAGGGAATAATACCTATGAAAAAAATCCTATCTATTGTGTTTTTGGTGGTACCTTTATTGTTTGGTACTTACGCTTGTGGTGAAGAGACTCAAGCTACTGTTACTCCTAAAGTTAAACAAGTTGCTCCTATGGAAGTAACAGTTGAGAAAACAAAGACAATCAATAAGCCAGCTGAAGCTAAAAAAGTTGTTGAGAAAACAAAGACAATTAATAAGCCAGCCGAAAGCAAAAAGGTAGTTGAGAAAACAAAGACAATTAATAAGCCAGCTGAAGCTAAAAAAGTTGTTGAGAAAACAAAGACAATTAATAAGCCAGCTGAAGCTAAAAAAGTTGTTGAGAAAACCAAGACAGTTGCACAGCCTGCTGAAACTGCAATTGCTAAATCTGTTGAGACAATTTCAAAAGAAGAGTCGGTGGTAAAGCCTGTAGCGATGGCTACTCCTAACCCTGAAGGGGCTAAACTGTTTAGTCAAAATTGCGCGGCTTGTCATGCGGGTGGAAACAATTTGGTTAATGCCCAGAAGACTCTGAAAAAACAGGCTCTTGAAAAATACGATATGTATTCTGAAGATGCAATTGTCTACCAAGTTGTAAATGGTAAAAATGTAATGCCTGCTTTTGGAAGACGTTTATCTTCAGAGCAGATAGAACATCTTGCTCAATATGTTTTAGCTCAAGCTGATAAAGGTTGGTAAAACTTGAGCTTGAATATTTAAATAAAAGATTAGATAATTTAGTGGTTAATAGCTATTTTTTTGTATTGATAACTACGAAAGAAATAGCTATTAACCACTAATTATGTATTAGCTAGCTATCTAATTCACTATCTTTTATTAATATGAATAAATTGTACCAAGTCTTCGGCGTTTTGGTCATGGTTATTGTACTGATGCTATTTTCCTTTCCGTCTGAAGCTTTGGCATTAGATGGGGGAAACTCGAAAGAATTATTTAAAGTAGGTATTACTAATTTAGAAAGTAGTAAATATATTGCTGCTATTGATAAGTTTACTCAAGCTATAGAGATTAATCCGAAATTAACTAAAGCTTACTACAATCGCTGTTTGGCTTATCTACATTCATCAGATTACCAACATGCGATAACAGATTGTAATATAGCAGTTGAGCAAAACCCTGAGTTATTTGAAGCTTATTTAAATCGGGGATTAGCGTATTATTATTTACAACTATCTGCTGCTGCTATCGCTGATTTTAATTACTTTCTCGCGAATTTTCCTTCGGACTATCGAGCTTATTATGATAGAGGTTTAGCCTATTTTGACCAAAAAAATTATTCGCAATCAATCGCCGACTACAACAAAGCATTAGAATTAATACCTAATACCAAACATAGCTATATTGCCAAAATACAAAATAATAGAGGCATAGCTTATGTGCAACTAAAACACTTGGATTTAGCTGTAAACGATTTTTCTCAAGCAATTTCTTTAAATCCACAAGATACAGCTTTTTATTGTAATCGCGGGAATGCTTTACGTCAGTTAGGGAAATACGAGCAAGCAATTACCGATTTTACCGAATCCATTAAACTCAATAGCAAACAAGGTGCTGCCTATGTTGGCAGAGGTTTTGCTTTTTACAAAAGTGGTAAACAGCAAGAAGCCCATGAAGATTTTCTACAAGCTGCTGAATACTTCCGCAATCAAGGAAATATGAAAAAGTTCCACCAAATTCTTTATGTAATCGAGGTAATACGTCGCAATTTTCCTTTTGTATCTAAAGCTTCCTTAGTCTAATCAAGGTAACTAGGATTAGGGGGTAAGGAGTAGAGAATAGGGTTGAGGAGAAGAATATTTATTTTTGTTCCCTCTTCCCTGATTTTGGTGTGTCTTAAGAGCAAAGCTACTTTATACAAGCTTTAGTCACAAAAATTTCACTACTTTGGGTTCTTTACTTTCTAACCGATAAAAAAAGGAGCAAGCTCTTGCAATATGAATATTTCATGACTTTTTAATGGCTAATATTCTATTTTTGATGTGAATTACACGGTTATTAGAAGTAATCTAAGGAACTAATCGCTTTTTAAAGTGCGATTTTAAACAAGAATATTTATTAATTACTGCGGCTAAGTAGTATTTACAGTTAACTATTTAGAATTCTCTGTTAAATGAAACACTAATTAATAATCTAAGTAAGTTTAATTAGGCTTGATAGGAGTTAAATCCGATGTTTGCTTGGATGTATATATTGATTTGGGGCACTAATTGATATTGATTACATCTATATACTTAGCAATAAGTTTTTCTGCCTAATACTTTCGGACTATATTATGGATTATTTCCCGATCAAAAAATAAATGCAAGTATAAAAGATATTAAAAAGCACTTTTTTTTATAAATTCAAGATATATTGTGACAGATTTTGTAGTGGGTAACAGGAATTACAGTTCTATAATTTAGTTGCAGATTACAATTGCACAAATATCAATAAAGATTGGATATTGAATAAAAAACGATGTTTATTCGTCAAGAGGGAATATCCTGTCTTACGTTATTATTTGTGTTTACCTTAAAGGAATGTTCCGCATTCTTTATACCAAGAAAAATGTTTGAAAAATATCCGCGCTCGCATCTACATACTTCTATAAGGACAATATAGAACTATTCTTATTTTTGCCAAGAATAATTTTTTTTTAGGTATAAGTACGCAGTTTTCCGGAAGAACAGTAGGAAACTCTGTGTAAAGAAAATATGGGTATTAGTAAAATGAAATACCATGAATGATATTGGATTGCTGATAGCAAGCGCCCTTACAACAGGACATCCATCTGTGCCCTATTTATTTAATGAAACAGCAGTTGAGCTTAATTTAAGTGTTAAAGAATCAAATCTTATTCAATCAACTGGTAATCGTACCACTGCTCGTATAACACCACCAGAATTCATAGGCGCGGATGGAATTCAGATAGCCTCGACAGTTTTTTCTAAAAAGAGTGAGGATGTACTTAAAAAAATCAGAAATAGAATTGATTCCCTTGATTGTTGTCGGTTGGCAAGCAAGGTTATTTCTGCAACAAAAGAACCAATTATTTTAGATACCTCGCTAGACGACTCGGTTTCAACTAGAGGGAAGATTATATTGCCTTCAACTTCTCCACCTAGTTTGACAGACGCTATCGAAAATACTCCCTATGTTACTCCTCAATTGCAAGAGACTTTTGCAGGAAGTCCTAATTCGAGACGTGTTAACTCGGGAACGTTTTTCGCTAGCTACGATCAAAGATTGCCTAATTTGAGTTTCGGATCTTCCGGGCTATCTGTCAGAATTCTACAGCGACTGCTAATAGCCAATAATTATCCGGTTCAAGTTGATGGAAATTTTGGCGCGTTTACAGAAATTGCTGTAAGAGCTTTCCAAAGCAATCGGAATTTGACTGTAGACGGTGTAGTTGGACAACAAACTTGGCAACAATTATCAAGGTGATAACAATGTAGAAGAGAACACTTTGAATCATACCCTAAAACAAATTAAGTAGTGAGTATTCTATAATACATTTGACCCAAGAGTTTTTCCGGATGTACACTTATGGTGCTGTCATAAGTAGTGTAGGTATTAGGAGGTCAAATAGATGACCGTACTGGGTTTGCTGGTGGCAAGCTTTCTAACGCAGGGGCAACCGTTTCTGCCTACATTTTCGATTTCAGTTAAAGTTCAAACGGAAAAAGTTGATCGAGGCTTATCCAGCCAGCATTTGTCTACTTTTGTATCTCGTAACGGGTCTCGATCCAATTCGTCTGCTTTAAGTTCAAACTATAAAACAAAGTATCAAAAAATACTTTTAACGGTTGCGAGTAAATCCCGACTAGATTTTGATAATTCAATAGAGAAGCATCAGAGAAAAGTTACTTTTTCTCCTGCATCGAATTCTATGAATGGTTCGTCTTTTTTGAATAAAAGCCTGCCATTTTCTCTTGAGAAAGAATGGGATACGCCACAAACGCCTCAATATGATGCCCAAGAACGTTTGCTGGCACAATATTATCAAGGTCGGCGACTACCAGTTTTACGTTATGGCAATTCTGGGAATGCTGTGCGGGTATTGCAAACGCTATTAATTTATAATCGTTACGGCGTAGGTATAACTGGAAGGTTTGATGTGCTTACAGAGACAGCAGTAAAAGCCTTTCAATCGAATCGACGGTTGAGCGCAGACGGGATAGTTGGATCTCGGACTTGGCGAGAACTGACTAGATACACAAGATTCTATTCAAAAAGAGACCCGATGGAAATTCCCATGTTTGGCGATCGCCTAGTTTATCCTTGGCAAAGAAGCTTCAGGGGGAATTCCGCCGAGTCTAGTGTAAGTATTTAACTAAGTATTTAGCGATGTAATTAGCGATATTGATGCTGTTGCAATTGTTGTTGCGCTCTTGGTTTATACATTAAGTAAAATAATGATTCGAGGTAGCGCAGCAAGTCTTCTCTTTGTTCTTGAGAAGTAAAGTTCCAGAATCCATAAATTCGCGCTAATGTAAGTAATTTATTAACGTGAATTTTCCAAGTATAAGTACTGTAAACTCTATCTATACCAGCTTGAGAAATTTGATTCCAATAGTTAGGATTTTTCAGGCATTGGGCATCGAAGTCTAATATTTTGCTGGCTGTTTCTTCTAAGTTGGTCGGATTAATATAAAATCCATTTACTTTATCTTGAATAATTTCTAAAGGTCCGCCGAATTGGGTTCCAAAAGTTGGCACTCCTGAAACCATAGCTTCTAAAATTGTTAAACCGAAAGCTTCAAACAATGCGGGTTGAACAAATATTCCTTTACGATCTGCTATTACTCGGTAAACTTCACCGGAATCAGCTTTGGATAAACGTACTCCTAACCAGCGGATTTTTCCGTGGAGATTATATTTTTCGATAGCATCGTAAAGTTTGATAATTTCGTCGCGTTCTTCGTTATCTCCCGATTCTTCAACGCGCAATTTACCTGCTACCAAAATTAAATTACAACGTTCTTGTAATTCGGGACTTTGACCAAAGCATTCAGCTAAACCTGTAAGGTTCTTGATTCTATCCAAACGCGCCATTGAAAATAATGGGCGTTTATTTGGTTCGTCAAGTTTACCAAATACCTGAGTTGGATCTTCCAAACTAAACACCATTTCTTCTAATCTTTGGGAATCGCTCTCTACTCGTTCTTGTTTTCGCGAATAGGGGAAGAAGCAATTTTCGTTAACTCCTGGAGGTACTACATTAAATTTAGGACTAAACAGTTCAATTCCATTTACCACATGATACAAATCTGGCATGGTAAAGCATTGATAAGATTCGTACTGTCCGACGCTATCGGGGGTTCCCACAATTTCTTGATAGGTGCTGCTAATTACAAAGTTGGCTGCATTCATTGCGATCAAATCGGCGGTGAATTGCAATGAAAAATGATACTTATCTTCTAAATCTTGCCAGTATAAGTTACTAAATAAATATTTAGATTTTTCTAAAGCGTGGGCTACATTACATTGAGTTACTTTAAGACGACGCGACAATAAAAATGCCACCAAATTACCGTCAGTATAGTTGCCAACAATTAAATCTGGTCTGCCTTGAAACTCTGCTAATAATTCCTTTTCGGCATCAATAGCAAAAGTTTCTAAATAAGGCCAAATTTCAAATCGGGAAATCCAGTTTTGAGTCATATTAGGATTGTATTCCCGGAACGGAACCCGTAAAATCCAAGCATTTTGGGTACTGTGGACTTTTTCTAATCGTTGATTACAAAGAGTACCGTCACTATTGGGAATTAAACGAGTTAATATAATAACTTTTGGCTCAACATTTAATGATTCTAAACCAGCAAGTTGTGCATCTTCTTGAAGCTGTATTTCTAAGGTTTTAGCTTGATCGAGAACATAAACTACCTGCCCGCCAGTATCCGGACGACCTAAAACTCCTTCTTGAGCAAACCAACCGTGAGAAGACACCAAGACGATTTTAAAAATCATCGGAATCCGAGAAATAAACGCTTCCAAAATTTGAGGATCTGGAGAATCCATTAACTCATCAAGAATATTTAAAGTTTCTAAAACGCGAGCAGCCGTATTACCCCAACCCGGTTCAAAACCCATAGTTTGCAACTGAAAGCGAAAACTTTCGTAAGATTCTTCTTGGGGACGACTACCTACAAAATCGATAGCTTTCTTAAGTTGTTGGGAAAGATGCTGCTGTGATTTTAGACTACTATTAATTAACAGTTGAACACCGTTGTATTGATGTAACCGTAAAAAACTAAATAAACTTTCTAACCATTGTTTGGAGTCTGCAAATAACTTACTTGAGAGATAGCGGTTAAGAAATTCTACCCCTTTACCAATATTTTTTGGGTCGCGAATGTGTGGAGAATAGTCATAAAAAGGAGCAAAATCAAGCTCTAATAAATCGCCTTCTTGCGGATTAAATTTATTAACAAAACGGTCGCGTACATTCAACAATTCTTTGGTCGTCATATTCTCAATATTCAAGTCAGTCGTTAAACGAAAGACTTCTTGAGAAGCAATTTTAGGACGAATAATAAAACAAAAGCTTTCTTCTTCGCGAATAATTTCTTGAGTATAGTAAATTAATTTACTTAAATTAGAACCCGTATAAAACTCTTCTGATTTTTTATATTTTGAGCAATAGTCACTATAAGCACTTAGTATATCGTTACGTAGTAAATAACTATTTTCTTGCTGCCTTAAATCACTTAAAAAAGATCGGAAATCGCTTTTCTCCGTACTATCTAACACCGATCGAATCAATTCTGACATGGTAACTCCAATAATTTAATTTTGCTTTTCTTTGCATAGCAAACTAGTAAAAGGAAAAGCTTTAAATGGGAGCATCCCAAATGTGTAAAAATATTTTTTGTCATTGCGAGCGTAATGAAATGAAGCGAAGCATTCACCTGAAAGGTGCGGCTCATCGCAAAATGTAACTGTTGCGATTGCTTCATTACGC
>JBCCLY010000152.1:0-7982 GCA_039026655.1 Cyanobacteria bacterium P01_C01_bin.38
AACGATTGACCAAACTCCGTACCATCTGCGGCTAGAATCACATCTTTGGGCTTAATTCCAGCTTCTGTAGCTGCACTGCTAGCTTGTGGAGCAAGTTCTTGAATTAAAACACCCGGTTGAGTCGCTTCTGGTATTCCCACAAAAGCAACCTGAGAAACCAGTAGAAAATAAGCAAAAATTAAATTCGCTATTACCCCAGCGCTAATTACAATCGCTCTATCTAAAATCGGACGGTTACGCAGCAAATTCGGGTCATCTGGTTCAATTGTACTGTCGGGGTCATCATCCGGAAACCCAACAAAACCACCCAAGGGAAAAGCACGCACCGCATACTCAGTTTCAGGCCCCTGATACTTCAAAAGTACCGGCCCAAAACCCAACGAAAAGCGATTAACATGAATACCTTGGGACCTTGCTGCAAGAAAATGTCCCAGTTCATGGACAAAGATTAGTACAGCCAACACCGAGATCGCCGCTAAAACTGACATAGAATATTTGTGAATTTATTTAAACTATACATTTCTTTATTTTAGGTTGGGGATTGGTAATTGGTAGTCGGTAATCGGTAATTGGGAATGGAGAATAGTTAGGAGTTAGGAGTTAGGAGTTAGGAGTTAGGAGTTAGGAGTTAAGAGTTAGGAGTTAGGAGTTAGGAGTTAGGAGTTAGGAGTAGTTCTCAAAACATTTGTATTGGGAGTCGGAAAGCTCTTTTCCACATCACCCATTACCAATTACCAATTACCAATTACCAATTACCAATTACCAATTACCAATTACCAATTACCAATTACCAATTCTAAACTTCCAAAATCTCCTTGCCACCTAAATAAGGTTGCAATACTTGGGGTATGTGTAAAGTACCGTCGGGTTGTTGATAGTTTTCTAAGATGGCTGCCATTGTTCTTCCTACTGCTAATCCGGAACCGTTGAGGGTATGCACGAAAGAGGTTCCTTTTTTACCAGTTTGTTTGAAGCGAATGTTGCCTCTTCTGGCTTGAAAGTCTCCACAGTTGGAACAGCTAGAAATTTCACGATATTTACCGCTTGAAGGAAGCCAAACTTCTATGTCATAAGTTTTTGTTGCTGAAAATCCTAAATCTCCGGTACATAACTCGATGACTCGGTAAGGCAATTGTAAAGCTTGTAAAATTGCTTCAGCGTTGTTAAGTAATGTTTCTAATTCGTCAAAGGAAGTATCTGGACTAACTAGCTTAACTAATTCAACTTTATTAAATTGATGCAGACGAATTAAACCCCGCATATCTCGTCCGTAACTTCCGGCTTCGCGACGAAAGCAAGGAGTATAAGCACAGTGATATATCGGTAATTCTTCCGAACTGAGAATTTCGTCGCGATAAAGATTTGTTAAGGGGACTTCCGCTGTAGGAGTAAGCCATAAATCATCTTCGGCGCATTTAAAGCTGTCTTCAGCAAATTTGGGTAGTTGCCCGGTAGCTGTTAAAGATTGACTATTAATCAAAAATGGCGGAACTACTTCTACGTAACCGGCTTCTACTTGACGATTGAGCATAAATTGAATTAATGCCCTTTCTAAAGCCGCTCCAGCACCAATCAAAGCAACAAAACGACTTTGTGCAACTTTTACGGCTCGTTCAAAGTTAAGAATCCCTAACTTTTCGCCAATTTCCCAATGAGGAACAATATTTGAGTTTTGAGGTAAGTACTCATCGCCCCAGCGTCGAATCTCGACATTATCTTCTTCGCTTTTACCAATAGGTGTAGACTCGCTGGGTAAATTAGGAAGTGCGAGTACTCGTTGTTCTATTTCAGCTTTAATCTCTTTTTCTTGAGGTTCAAATTCGCTTAATTTCGTTTTGAGAGAATTGCCTTCCTCTCGTAAATCTTTAATTTCTGTGTCTTGAGGGCTGGTACCAGACTTAATTTTTTGTCCTACCAACTTACCGATTTCGTTGCTGCGAGCTTGAAGTTGACTTAGCTTAGTTTGTAAATCGCGTTGTCGTTGATTTAGGTCAACAATTGGTTGAATATCATAATTATCGCCACGATTCTTCAACCTTTCTATAATTAGTTGCGGATTTTCCCGTATTTGCTTGATATCTAGCACAGATGTTTTTCAGTTTAAGATTAGTTTAAAATTTCAAATATTTGAGCCAATACATAAGGAATTATTGTAATGTTGCCTTGACTCTATAGCAAAAAAATTTTCTACCGTGCGACTAAAAACGGTTTACGGGAGGGAGTAGGGAGTAGGGAGTGGGGAGTAGGGAATAGTAAGTAGCAAGTGGGGAAGTGAGGGAAGACGAAGAACTTAAAAAATTGATTTTAGTATCGTAGTCAAAATAGTCGCAAAGCAATTTTCTCTCTAAAAAGGATTTATCAAAAAAACACATCAGAAATTTCCGGATCGAGATGAGGAAGAAAAGAAACAGTGAGCAAGAAAGATTCCTTCCTCCAATCCTTCTATTTCCTCTTAGATCGCTTCTAAGTCGTATCGCCTTCACACTCACCGGGTGATACGATTTAGCAACCAGATTGATGCTACAAGCCCTACAAAATGGGCTGTAATCGTATTGGTATTCGCCTGCACTGCAAATAAATCTTGAGCGGTGATTCGATTTGGATCGACACCACCTACAATCGGTCCAGCTTGAGTTGACACCTTGACTAACAACAAACCTATAGTCGCTTGCGCTCCTAATAGCGTCAATAGCATTCCTATAAAATTTACTGCCAAAGCTAATTGCAAAGTTTTAACCGTCTCGATTTTGCGAGGGCGGTTACTCGGGTTGGTAGATTGCAGTTGTCTACCAATGTTTTTGCAGCGAAATGCTAAATAAACGCTTATTGCCAATGTTACCAGTCCGCAGATGGCTAAAAATACACCGAAGCCGGTATTGGCGGTGCTAGCTCCTCTGGCAGCGTTACCACCAAAAATAACAAATACTAATAGCAATAAGGCGGAAACTATCCCGAGTACTAATTGCAATATAAAACTAATCCAACCGGTAATGCGAAAATTCTGTCCGATAGAACGGACTTTGGAAGAAGACGGATTGTCTAATTGTTCTGACATATCTATAAACCATTAGTGAAAAGCGCCGTGCTTTCTGCAATTATTGCACCAACTATATTTATCAGCGCAAGGTAATAATTTCACTATAAATACATAAATTCTTCACGTTACTTTGTTGTCTACGTGGAAATTTATAGACATTTACCCGTCATAGACCAAATTTTATCGATTTATATAAGTCTAATTACCTACGGATTATCTTCGTAAAAAAGTATTTGTTAAGTTTTACGTAAAAAACAGCAATTTACCTTTAAAATTGCTTAGGTGCCATTTTATGCTTAAGCAGTTCTAATTTGCTTTGCATCACTTGACACATTGAAAACGATTCTCACCGTTTTCAAGCAACTCCTCACAACACTACTTTTCGAGTTTGGGTAGGGGTGCGGCAAAACTGCACCCCACTTTTAGTGTGCCAGTACCGCGAGTAACAATCGTGTGCTTTAATGTAGTGTTTATAATGCAGACCATATGTGTCTAAGTAGCGTTATATACTTACATTTAGTGGAGTAGCACTATATACTCTCTATAGAAATTACAGGCTCAACATTAAGGCATTTTTTTAGCCATTCACTAACTATGAAACTTGAGGATATATATCAATTCTTTGAGAATCCTCCGCCAACCTACCTCTGTCAGGAACTCGCTGTTTGTTATATCTTGTCTGTTTTGCAACAAGGGGAATCTTACGGCACCGAATTGATTCAAAAATTGGAGACTGAATATCCAACTTATCGGCTTTCGGATACCGTGCTTTATAGCGCGATTAAGTTTCTCGAAGACCAGAAAGCAATTACTGGTTATTGGAAGAAGCTTGAAGGACGCGGTCGTCCCCGCCGGATGTACCAAGTTTCCCCTGAATGGCAAACTAAAGCTCAAGATTTAGCTCGTCTTTGGCACGAATACATTGAGCGGAGAAAAACGAAACCAACTTAGTTTTTAGTATAAAGAGGACAATTTAGCCAATAATAATGGTAATTGTTTCCTCTCTAAACTGAAATACTTTATCGTTATGGATACTGCTATTCTGCCATCCACGTTGCTGCTAACTTTATTAATGTCAGTCGGATTAATTTTCTTTATTAGGGCTTCTACTAAAGACCGTATAGAAACAGCACAACTGGTATCCCAACTTCCCCAAACGTCTTTAATGCCTCAATTAAAGGAGTATTTTCGAGCGCGGTCTTATCGAGTGGCAGCGGTGGACCCGCAACAAAACAAAGTAACTATGACTGGCTTTGTCAAACCCAGTTGGTTTTTAGCCATATTTTTGACTATTCTTGCAGCTGTTGGTTTTACAAGCCTATCATTAGTTTTGTCTATGGTTTTTTCTGTTAAAAGTTTTCTGCTTTACGGAATAGTCTTACTATCTCCTTTGAGCGGTATTTTTTACTGGAATAAAGCTGGAAGGGTAGAAAATGTATCGCTGACGGTTGAAGATGCTGAGTGCGAACAAAGTTCTAAAATTGCTGTAACTGCCCATAGAGATGAAATTATCTCTTTAGTAGAGGCATTACAGTTAAAAAGAGCTTGACTTAGTTGCCAACAATGTAGACAAAAGTTGACATATATAGACTTCTGGTCAATGCTTCGCGCGTATTTTCTATGGATGATTAATGGTAAAATCATCTTTAAATTAAGCAATAATATCTTGCTCATTGATGCAAAAACCAAGCACAAGGAGCGCGAGATTTGCTTTTAGTTTAATAATATCTTGAAGTGTTCCGGGCTGTGCCGTGCAAGCCTGTGGAGGGATAACAGCTCCCATGCTCCCATCGAAACAGGAAGTAAAAGTCTAAGTGTCACAAGTTGTCCATCTTTTACAGAGCAGCATGATTGACCGCTCGCATAGAAACATTTCTTGATGCGGCATAATTTCTTTTTGCTTTGAGCGTTCCGGATGACTTTTATGTTGACGTACCTGCACTGCTCTGACGAGTCGGTGTAGGCTTCTCGGCGACTCCTAAGCAGAGAACATTAACCGTTAGCGCAGCGTCTGTGTTAGCGCAGCTTGTCCGACAGGACATACAGCGGTTTTCATCTTAATGAGGTACAGAACATATTGTGATAAGGGAGTAGGGAGTAGGGAGTAGAAGAATGTACCTCATTTAACTGCAAAGTGCTGTATGAGATGCTTTGAAGCACTAAGCCTATAAGGACTTTTATGAATACAAAGATACTTATCTTTATTTGCTAGCTGCATTTCGTGAAAGTGTTTACGGGGATACTTTCCGTGGCGCATTTCGCGCATTTAATTGGATTACATTTACATTTGTGAGCTTTATCATAAATATTGCTGGTAATTTGTCCTACACCTACCGCATAGCGGAGGTGTAGGACGAATTACGATTGAACTTTAAAACAGCGTAATTAATTGAAATTGAAATTTACCATTATTGTTGAAAATGCTCTTCTCTATACAGCTCTTGCAAAAAATACTATAGTTAGGCGCGGTCATTTAGCATCCCTAACTACAACAAATTTATGATCTTACATACTGCTAGCAGTATTTAAAGATATTGTGCAAAAGCTTGCAATGCCAGAAGTTTTTCACTGGCATTTAGGCATGGCTGATGAGCAGCCATCGCAGTAATGGCCCTGCATACCCATAAATTGACACAGATATCTGGAGATAAAGACTTCAACGGTAAGCTTATCCTGATACAAGGATAAATTCCTCCGCAATCAGGACCGTCAACGACTTTGATTTCCCGCTCTAATCATGCAAATGTCGCAGTTATAAGAGCGGGAATCCACGTTTATAGTGTAGTCTTACTGAATCTTTATGCTCTTAGTTCCTTGCCTCTAAAATTAGTTTATCCTCACACTAAGGTTTCAATGGTACAAAGAATTAATCATTGTACGGAACTGCCGCCTTTCATACAGCTTTATTGAACTGATTTTACTGGCAAATAATTTCAAAACATTAAAAAAACATAAACATTTTAAACAAATGCGTCATTTTGCCAGTTAATGGATGGTTGTCAAAAGCCACACTCAACGCTCTGACAAACAACCCGCAGATGCTCGCTTATCGGGCAACTGCAACAGCTAATGCTTCCGGAATCGAAGTTGGTTCCATTGTTCTCAAACTAGGAAACAAAAAGTGGTTTTCTTCTACATACTGAGCGCCAAACAGACCCTTTTCAGCCCAAAAATAACGGTCTGTAGTGTGTTCGTTACGCTTTACTAGCAGTAGAGCGGGTGGAAGAATGCCTTCAGCTTGAATAAATTTTCTTGCTGCTGTCACAGGTTTGTCTTCACCACTTTCGATGCTAAATTGAGGCACGTGTTCTAAAATGCGCCGTCCTTCCTGACGACGACGGCTTTTGCGCTTCCTTCTCCTAGCCAAACTATTTTCCTCCTCGTGTTAGCTACAGATTGTAGTTATAGCTACAAAATCCGTGCTAATTATAAAAGTTTTAATAAAAAAAATCAATGGTTCTTAACTATCTGAAATCTATTCATAATCTTTTAGATATAGATAAATCAAAAAAACCAAAAGGATTAAGTAATATAAGGATTAAGTAATATAATTCTACATAGTCAAGTTATAAGACTCAGAATTAGTAATCGCTTTGTAATATCGCGAGCCACAAGAATCCATTTATGATCGTTTCTGCCAGTGAGGAATTTGTTGCTCTGTGTCGAGAACAATTGACGCTGTTAGCGACGGGCTTAGGAGCATCTTTAAGCGTTGTGTATTTGACGCAAGAATTGGCAGAGGTTCCACCACATAAGGGGGAAGCTGAGTTAATTCCTGTTGCGGTTTATCCAGATAATGCGGTGGTAGGGCTTGAGCATCAGATAGCTTTACCATCTGTAAATCGTTATTTGTTAAGTCCTTCTGATGATTTAATTAGTTCGCAATCTAATCAGGATTTTTCAAATCAAGCACAAGAAAAGAATCAAGAATACTTGATGGATAGCGACCAAATTGTTTTACCTTTGATTCATGAAGATGTGATGATGGGTTTATTGGTAACTAGTAGAGAAGATCGTGTTTGGAAGGAAAGCGAACGCACTCAAGTAGAAACTGTAGCTCAAAGCTTGGCGATCGCCTGCATTATGGATAGGCGACGAGCGTGGCTAACTTCTCAGTTGCATCAACATCAAATAATGCAAGAAAAGCAGTTAGATTTGATGGATAACTTATTACATCAGTTTCGCAATCCGCTAACGGCTTTACGAACTTTTGGCAAACTATTAACAAAGCGATTGCGGCCAAAAGATGTGAATAGAGAAGTTGCTTTATCTATAGTTAGGGAAAGCGATAGACTCAAAGAATTACTGCAAAAATTTGATGAAGCAATCGACTTGACTCCAGAGGATTTGTTTCCAGCAAAATTACCCGCACAACGAGAAGTAGAACTAGAAGCAACGGTAGAAGAATCTTCACCTTTATTACTATTAAATGGTGCAGAACAAGAAATTATTGAATTTAATATAAATGAAGTATTGCAGCCATTATTAATATCAGCCTCAGCAATATCGAAGGAGCGTTATTTAGAATTAATAACTGAAATTGAGGATAATTTATCTTTAGTAAAGGGCAATCCTCAAGCATTGCGAGAAGTATTAAGTAATATCGTTGATAATGCTTTGAAATATACTCCCGCAGGCGGCAAAATTATAATTGAATCGGTAAAAGATAAAGCTAATTTTGTGGGAATTGCTATTAGCGATAACGGACCGGGTATTCCACAAAAAGATTTAGAACATCTTGGAGAAAGAGGTTATCGAGGAGTACAGGCTAAAACTGAAATTCCCGGTTCCGGATTGGGATTAGCTATAGCTAAACAGTTGATAGAACAAATGCAGGGCGAAATGGAAGTTTTCAGCCCTGCTACTCGTTTTGATATTAAATTACTACGAACAGGAAGTACGTTTATTGTTCGTTTACCCGAAGCGAAATAAAGGTTAGAGGTTA
>JBCCLY010000153.1:0-7970 GCA_039026655.1 Cyanobacteria bacterium P01_C01_bin.38
AGAAACTTTTGAGGCTTATGTTGCTGATACAAATCAAGGACCGTTTTTACGTAGCGGTGATTTAGGATTCTACCGCGATGGAGAGTTATTTGTCATTGGTCGTCTCAAGGAACTGATAATTATTAGAGGGCGCAATCATTACCCTCAAGATATAGAATTAACTGTAGAAAATAGCCATCCGGCATTGCGTTCTAGTTGTTGTGCTGCTTTTTCAGTAGAAGTAGACAATGAAGAAAGGTTGGTAATTACTCAAGAAATCGAGCAGGCTTTTTTAGAAGAACTTAATGTTAATGAAGTTTTTGCCGCTATTCGTCAAGCCGTATTTCAAGAACATGCTTTGCAAGTTTATGGAATCTTGCTGCTTAATCCAGGTACTATTCCCAAAACTTTGAGTAATAAAATCCAGCGCCGTGCTTGCCAAACTGGATTTTTAAATGGCAGTTTGAATACTTTTGCCAGCAATATTTCCCAAACAGCAAATCTAACTACACAACAGGAATATTTCGATTGCAAAATTTTACTGGAAGCTTCACCAGAACAACGCCAAGCACTTTTAAAATCTTACCTGCAAAACTCCATCTCCAGGATTCTCAAACTCGAACCCTCCCAAATCGATTGGCAACAACCTTTTACTACTATGGGACTCGACTCGTTAATGGCTGTTGAGTTGAATAATGTTATCGAAGCAAGTTTGGGTTGTTCCCTTAGTTCAACCTTGATATTAGATTATCCAACCTTGAATACTTTGGTTGATTATTTGATGGCGGAAGTTGCAACACCATCCACTAGCGATCGCCTAGAAGTAAAGTCACCTAGTTCCTCTTTAGTTACATTGCAATCAGGTGGTTCCCAACCTGCTTTTTTCTGCGTACCTGGCAGTGTCGGAACTCCATTTTACCTGCATTCTTTAGCCCAATGCCTCGGTTCTGACCAACCCTTTTACGGACTAGAAGCACGAGGAGTTGATGGCAAAGTAGAGCCTAATACGCAAATTGAGGAAATAGCAGCCGACTATATTGCCGCAATACAAACTATTCAACCACAAGGACCTTACTTCCTGGGAGGTCATTCTTTTGGGGGTAAAGTAGCTTTTGAAATGTCTCAACAATTACAAAAGCAGGGACATGATATTGGTTTGCTGGCGATTTTCGATATCCCTGCACCCCTTCCTAACCAGGAGATACGTGTTGAATTGGACGAGACTCAGTCGATGGTAGAAATCGCTGCTTTATTTGCACGTCTGCGTGGAAAAAATCTCCAGATACCTCACACATCTCTAGCAGCTTTAGCCCCAGAAGAACAAGTTAATTATGTTATCGAACAATTGCAAATAAATAACATCATGCCTGCGGAACTTGCTAAACCACAATTACGGGGTATTGTCAAAGTTCTCCAAGCTAATTTAAAAGCAATGGCAAATTATGCTCCTCAAGAAATTCACCCAACACGAATCGCATTTTTTAGAGCTGGGGAACTTAATTCTTGGGATGCTGCAACTTGGCTTCCTGAATCAATTCATCAGCAGGCAAATTATGGCTGGGATAAAATCGCCATTGCATCTTTAGATACATTTGTAGTTCCTGGAGACCATGTGACGATGATGGTTGAACCCTATGTACAGAACCTGGCGAAACATTTAAAAGTTTGTTTGAGCAAGGCTCAAGCTACAGTCTCGGCAATTTAGACACTGAAAAGATTATGCAATCAAACAGTTAACAGTAATCAGTTACCAGTTACCAAATGGAGTTGAGAGTTAGGAGTTAGGAGTTAGGAGTTAGGAGTTAGGAGTTAGGAGTTAGGAGTTATCAATTATCAATGCCCAATGCCCAATGCCCAATGCCCAATGCCCAATGCCCAATGCCCAATGCCCAATGCCCAATGCCCAATTCTAATTGCTCAGATGGTAAGGTATTAAGTTAAAATAGGCAATTGCTGTTGTTATTAATGGTTGCTGAATTATATGGAAGAGCAAAATCAAACTCAAGAGCTATTAACCAAGTTTATTTTGAAGATTCTATGGTTGGATGATAATGTGGCTCTGGCGGTCGATCAGGTGGTAGGTAAGGGTTTTAGCCCTTTGACTAAGTACTTTTTTTGGCCTCGGACTGATGCGTGGGAAGAGTTGAAAAATGAGTTAGAGTCGAAACACTGGATTGCTGAAGTAGAACGGGTTGAGTTGCTTAATAAGGCTACGGAAGTTATTAATTATTGGCAAGAAGAAGGTAGAAGACGACCAATGACTGAGGCTCAAGGCAAGTTCCCTGAAGTAATCTTTACAGGTAGTAATTAAGACTGCGTAATTCTTACTTCTGTTGCAAATTACTGTGCAGGATTTTTGCTTTGAATCCCTTGATATAGCATTGTTAAATCATACATATTAACTTAGGACTGCGCCAAGGTAAGAATTTAGAAACCCGGTTTTTTTTGAAAAAACCGGGTTCTTTAGCTGCTGCATAATTCTTATATTAAATAAATATTTTTAAGTCTATTCATTAAGTTCGATAGCGTGTAATAAAACATCTTTTTTTTCAGTGTATTAACTGAAGCGCAAAGTATAATATGGTTGCATTATAGTTAACAGATACTAATGTTAGAGGTAATCGCAAGTTGCTTTTTTCGGTAAAGTATCAACCAAACAAAGGTTTCTGGATAAAAGCCGTAATGGAATATAACCAGTTAGTTTGTTGGAGCATCATATAACAGTACGAACATACAATTTAGTATAAACAGGTCACTGGGGTAATAGATAACCGTGATTCAGATATTTGGAAACTTCTTAGAAAGTTTATTAGCTAAAGATAATCTAGAAAAAGCTCAGATTTTTGGTAATTATGTGGAAAGACCAAAACAAGATGAACATTTAACTGTAGGCTTTTCGCCATCCGCTATTCCAATAAAAAAGCGCTGGCGTAATAATGGTTTATCAGCGGATTATATTGCTAATTATTTAGCTACTTTTTTTCCGATTGATGCTTCGGAACCTGACAGCATAGATAAGTTAGCTGAAATGAAAAGCGCTGTGAGCTATATTGCGAATGAATTGTTAGAAAATTCAATGAAATATGCTGACACTACTGCTTTATATCCGATAACATTACATACCCAAATAGAAAGCAATAAAATCCGACTATTTGTGGATAATAGCATTCTTGCAGCACAAGCAAAAAGTTTTCAGAGTTTTATTCAGGAATTATTAAATTCCGATCCAGATGAGCTTTTCATTCGTAAATTAGAAGAAAATGCAGAAGATGAAAATACTTCTAGCTCCGGTTTGGGTTTTTTGACAATGATTAACGATTATTCTGCCAAGCTTGGGTGGAAGTTTGATACTGTCGAAAAAGATTCTCCAGTTATGACTGTAACAACTATGGTTGAGCTAGCTATTTAAAGTATTTTTACACAAATATTTCATCTATAAATAGGTTGGATATAAGGAGTTTTATCAAGATGCAAGTGAAGGGTGAAAACTATAACGTTTGGTATGACAAGAATAGTAGTGCGGTTAATTTTGATGGCGCACTAAGACTGGCTGGTATGCAAGATTATGCTCCTATTTTACAGTTACTAAACAAGGTTGCTTCTACCGAACCAGCTAGCATGGTTCTTAATTTAAAGGGTTTAGAATTTCTCAATAGTTCGGGAATTAGTATGCTATCTAAGTTTGTGATTGGGATGCGAAAGAAAAAAACAGTGCAGATGAAAATTCTTGGTTCTACTAGTATTCCTTGGCAAGGTAAATCACTAAAGAATTTACAGCGATTAATGCCGGGGTTAACTTTAGATTTACAATAATTTTTTTTAATAGAAGGGAACAGGGAAGGGAACAGGGAATAGGGAACAGGGAATAGGGGAAAAATATTTTTTTAAATAAATTTAATCTTCCACAAAGATAACTTTGTTTTCTAAAATTTAAGCATACGAACTACTGATTAATCACATTTATCTAATATCTAATCCGCAGCTTTTATGGCGAACCAAAAGTCTTGAAAAAGTAAGCTTAGGAAGTTAGATAAGAAAAATCTGATTTAGAAATAATCATAGAGTAAATCGTTAATCATAGAGAGCGGATTGAGCAATCTGTATTTCAATGATCATAATTACTTTATATCAAGCAAGTTAAGTAGTTATCAGCAATAACAAGATTGAATGACATTTCTTTTTGATCTGACATTTTATAACAAATAGCAGCGATAAAAAATTAAAAATAAGTTAGGAAAAATGGCAGAGGTGCTTCTACAAATAAACAAATGTATTAAAGCTAATTGAAATATTTTGTTTACATAGTATAAGTCTTTAGCTATACCGATTAAACATTTGTATTTGCGCTGCTATTTTTCATTCTTTTTCATTCAATATAATTATATATAAAAAATGAATCATAAAGATATTACAAAAAAAAAGCAGTTTTGGCAAACTCTATTCAGCGATACAAAATATCGACCGATTATAATTTCTACTGGATTGTTCTTATGTTTCAATTTAGGGGTTTTAATTCCTACCTTTATTTTTTCAACTTTGCTTAAGAAAGATGCAGTCAGTATAAATTTGGCGGGAAGGCAAAGAATGCTTTCCCAAAAAATGACAAAATCGCTATTAGAAGTAAAAAATCAACAACAAGCTGGTGATTCTTTTCAAGATTCTCAAGAAGAATTAACTCAGTCCTATAAGTTATTTGATGATGCTTTAAAGGGCTTTCAGACAGGAAAAAGTGTTAATGGTGCTGATGGGGAGCTTGTATATTTAAAGGCAGTAGAGACAGAGAAAGGAAGACAAATTCTCCGAGAAGCTGTAGAAATTTGGAATCCCTATAAGGAAAAGATTCAGCCTATTGTAAAAGCAGATAAATTAATTGAATTCAAAGAATTAGAAGCTGCTGTTACATATGCAAGGGAGAATAATCTTAAGCTTCTGGGCTTAATGAACGATCTAACTATCGAACAAGAAAAAGTAGCTCAAACAAAAACTGGATACTTGCAACTAATTCAGCTTGCGGGAATAACTTTAGCTTTAGCAAACTTTTTTGTTCTTTTATCCCGCAGCTTTAAGCGGATGCAAATAGCAGATCAAGAAATAGAAACAGCTAATTCACAAATTCTTCAGCTTAACGAACGCTTGCAAGCTGATAATATGCGCTTAAAATCTGAGTTGGATGCTACCAGACGCTTACAGCAAATGATTCTACCCAAGTCTTCGGAATTGGAGTCAGTTGAGGGGTTAGATATTGCTGGATATATGGAACCTGCGGATGAAGTTGGTGGGGATTATTATGATGTTCTCAACCTTGATGGAAAAATCAAAATCGGTATTGGTGACGTAACCGGGCATGGTTTGGAAAGTGGAATGCTGATGTTGATGGTGCAAACTGCTGTGCGTACTTTGCAAGAAGTTGACGAAAACAACCCGGTAAGGTTTATGGATATTTTAAACCGCACCATTTACAAAAATATTCAGCGCATGGATTCTGGTAAGAATCTTACTTTGTCTCTTATTGACTACAGCAATGGTGAACTAAAATTAACCGGGCAGCATGAAGAGGTAATATTAGCACGTAGCAATGGTGAAGTTGAACTTCTCGATACTACCGATTTAGGTTTCCCCATTGGTTTAGATGATGAAATTGCCGATTTTGTTGACGAGCAAAAGGTACAGTTAGATGCCGGTGATGTTGCGGTACTGTTTACTGACGGTATTACCGAAGCTGAAGATATTCATGGAAATCTCTATGGAATCGAAAAACTTTGCGAAGTTATCAAACAAAACCGTCACTTGAGTGCTGCTGGAATTAAAGATGCCGTAATTGAAGATGTCCGATCGCACATTGGTTTACAAGAGGTGTTTGATGATATCACGCTATTGGTATTGAAGCAGAAGGATACGGGTTCTCTTCTTCATAAATTGGAATCTGAGCAGTTAGAGCCGATTGGTGTTTAACAGTTAAGTAGGTTGGCGTTGAAAATTGTAACTATGACTAGGGAGTAGGGAGTAGGGAGTAGGCAGTAAAAGCAAGGGTTTTAAGCTAATTTACATTTTGTGACATAGTTCAGTTTGTTTGTGCTGACTTACTTAACAGTTAACTGTTGACAGTTTTAATCTATCAACTACCCGAAATCTAGAATAAAGCCAATCGAAAAATATAGCGCTTAGCCACATTAAAGCCACAATTGATAAAGGAGGGAAATATAGCGGTGGTGCAAGTATTTGGTGACTTCGTTGAATCAACACATAAAAAGGAAAATCTAACTTTAGGATTCTCCTCTTCTTCAGTACCAATTAGCGAGCGTTGGCGCAATAATGGTTTATCAGCTGACTACATTGCTGATTATCTGGCAACTCTATTACAGCAAGATGATAATGAATCTGACAATGAAGGGTATTTAGCTGAAATCAAAAGTTCGGCTAGCTACATTGCTAATGAATTACTTGAAAACGGGATGAAGTATTGCAACAAGCATACTGAATATCCCATCACTTTTCATATAGAGCTAGTATCTAACGAAATCAGATTTTTTCTAGAAAACACTATTATTCCTGCAAATGCCGAAAGGTTAAAAGAATTTATTAATCAACTAGATAATTCAGATCCAGATGAACTTTATATTCGTCAGTTAGAAAGAAATGCGGAAGCTGATTTAGAAGATAACACTAGTTCTGGATTGGGATTTCTAAGCATAATCAATGACTATTCAGCCAAATTGGGCTGGAAGTTCCAAACTGTGGATCAAAGTTCGTTGGTGATGAGTGTTACTACTTTAGTGCGTCTAATGTTACAACAAACCGAACAAGAAACTGAAACCGAAACTAATATTGATACTAATACTGATACTAATAATGATACCAATATTAAACCATTAGAAGTTAGAGGCGAACATTTTGATATTGTCTACGATAATAATAGTAAGGCTATCAACTTTACTGGTAGAGTAAGGCTTCGGGGATTACAAGAGTATACAGTTGTCTTTGATTTATTTGATCGAGTTTTACAAAGAAACAAAGATTTAATAACTCTTGATTTACAAAACTTGGATCTTATTAACAGTTCCGGAATCGATATGTTATCAAAATTTATTATTACTTCGCGCAAGAAAAAGACAGTTGAGATAAATATTATTGGTTCTAACTCTAAAACTTGGCAAACAAGATTGTTGAAGAATTTGCAGCGATTGATGCCTAAATTGCAATATGAATTGAAATAAGAAGGGAGTAGGGAGTAGGGAGTAGGGAATAGTTAGGAGTTGGGAGTTAGGAGTTAGGAGTTGGGAGTTAGGAGTTAGGAGTTGGGAGTTAGGAGTTAGGAATTAGGAGTTAGAAATTATATTTCCGTCTCCTAATGCCCAATGCCCCATGCCCAATGCCCCATGCCCAATTCCCAATTCCCAATCTGAATATTTATACCATGCCGCCAGCAGCTTGAAAGCGAGCGCGGGCGCGTTTGTAGGTTTGAGTTGCTTGGATTTGGCCTTGTCTGTCCCCTTGTGCTACCTGGTTTAAACGAGTTTGAGCTTCGTTGAAAGCAGTACGGGCTTCTTCGAGGTCAATTGAATCACCTTGCTCGGCACCATTAACCAAAATTGTTACTTCATCTTCTTCGACTTCTGCAAAGCCACCTGAAAGGGCGATCGCTACCCAATTTTGATTGTTATCGGCACGCACTCGCATGACACCTGTGTCTAAGGCGCTTAACATTGGTGCGTGTCCGCCAAGAATACCAAGTTGTCCGGTAGTGCTTGGTAAAACAACTTCTTCAGCTGTGGAATCCCAGACTGTTTTATCTGGGGAGATTACACGAACGGTTAATGTCATTTCAATTTTAGATTTTGGATTTTAGATTTTGGATTGTCTTCTCCTATAGGACTTACGCAACCGGCACATTTTCTTGTAGGGTGCTGTGACACTTTGAGCAACTGCGAACGTAGTAACAGTGTATTCAGTGTCACGCACCACCAAGGTTTATGACAATTGCGTAAGTCCTA
>JBCCLY010000154.1:0-7953 GCA_039026655.1 Cyanobacteria bacterium P01_C01_bin.38
ATAATTGAAAATTGAAAATTGATAACTGATTCCCGGTTGCGTTAAAATTCAAGCAGCGAAAGGATTCCCCCTAAAATCTACCTCATGCTCGAAACCCTGCAAACTCAACTTTATCAGCTCGAACAATTTGCGAATACCCTTGTTTCTAACCAATTAACTCACCTCAGTTTATTAAGTATAGGGATTATTTTTCTGGCTGGATTGCTTACGAGTCTTACTCCTTGTATGCTTTCGATGCTGCCTATTACTATTGGTTATATCGGCGGTTATGAAGCTAAAAGCCGCGTACAAGCTGCCGCACAATCTACTTGGTTTGCTTTAGGATTAGCTACTACTTTGGCAGGGCTTGGTATTATAGCAGCAACGGTAGGAAAAGTTTACGGACAAATTGGAATTGGTTTACCGATTGTTGTCAGCATCATTGCAATTTTGATGGGATTAAATCTCCTCGAAGCTTTACCTTTACAGCTTCCTTCGTGGGGTGGTACCGATTGGATTTCCCAAGAATTGCCCCAGAGCGTGAGAGCATATTGTATAGGTTTGAGTTTTGGTTTGGTGGCTTCTCCTTGCAGCACTCCGGTTTTAGCAAGTTTGTTGGGATGGGTTGCTAGTACCAAAGATTTAATTTTAGGTGGTGCCTTACTGCTTTCCTACACCGCAGGTTATGTGACACCATTGATTTTGGCAGGTACTTTTACTGCTTCAATTAAAAAAATAATCGAAATACGTCGTTTTTCTGGTTGGATTAATCCCGTTAGCGGCGCATTATTGGTAGGATTTGGCGTATTTTCGTTAATTTCGCGGATTCCTTTGAGAAGCTTTTAAGGAGAGAGGGGGTAGAGGGGGAAGAGGGGGAGAGGGGGTAGAGGGGGAAGAATTCATTATTTAAACTCCTAACTCCTAACTCCTAACTCCTAACTCTTAACTCCTAACTCCTAACTCCTAACTCCTAACTATTACCAACTAACAACTACCAATTACCAAAATATAAAATTAATTAAATGTCTTTAGAAGAATCTTCAAAATCACCATTAAAAGCATTTACCAGCTTTATTCGCAAAGAGTTTTTACCAGTACTCACAGATTTACGATTGGCGATTATTTTACTATTGGCGATCGCTCTATTTAGTATTGCTGGTACAGTTATCGAGCAAGGGCAATCTGTTGCTTTTTATCAAGAAAATTATCCGGAAAATCCGGCTTTATTTGGCTTTCTTTCCTGGAAAGTAATTATTATACTAGGTTTAAACCAAGTTTATCGTACTTGGTGGTTTTTATCTTTACTTATTTTATTTGGTACTAGTTTAACGGCTTGTACTTTCACTCGTCAGCTTCCAGCATTAAAAGCTGCACGTCGCTGGAAGTTTTTTGATAAACCCCGAAGATTTCAAAAGTTAGCTTTAAGTGCCGAATTCGATGTTGAAAAAGATGATTTTACACCTATTCAAAATCTTACCGAAATTCTGCAAAAGCGCCGCTACAAAGTTTTTCAAGAAGATACAGATAAACTTTATGCTCGTAAAGGCATTATAGGTAAAATTGGCCCAATTATCGTTCACATCGGTATTGTAGTTATTTTACTTGGCTCAATTTTGGGCGCGATGACGGGTTTTATGGCTCAAGAAATGGTTGCCAGTGGCGATACTTTCCAAATTAAAAATATCATAGATGCCGGACCTTGGGCAGCGCCGCAAGTTACTAATGATTGGGCTGTGAAGGTAAATCGCTTCTGGATTGACTATAGCTCAAGTGGTGATATCGATCAGTTTTACTCGGATATGTCGGTATTAGATAAAGAAGGGAAAGAAATAGACAAAGACACAATTTATGTTAACCATCCCTTGCGACATAACGGAGTTACTCTTTACCAAACTGATTGGGGAATTGCAGCGGTAAAAGTTCGAGTTAATAAAAGTCCGATTTTTAAACTTCCGATGGCTTTACTTGATACCGGAGGAAAGGGAAGACTTTGGGGAACTTGGATTCCCACCAAACCGGATTTAAGCGAAGGTGTTTCTTTATTAGCTAGAGACTTACAGGGAACCGTTTTAATCTACGATACTCAAGGAAAGCTAGTAAGTACCGTCCGCGAAGGAATGTCAGCGCAAGTAAATGGCGTTACTTTAAAAATATTGGAAGTAGTTGGATCTACTGGATTACAAATTAAAGCAGACCCAGGTATACCAGTAGTTTACGCTGGATTTGCATTGTTAATGTTGGGAGTAGTGATGAGTTATTTTTCTCACTCTCAAGTTTGGGTATTGCAGCAAGAAGATAATTTGTATGTTGGTGGTAAAACCAATCGCGCCCAAGTTGCTTTTGAAGGAGAAATGGTAGAGATTTTTGAGCAAGTAAATTCTCAATCAAAAGGTGAAGCTACAAAGTCTTTGGTTTCCAGCGTGTAAGTTTGTTCGTGTTTTACTCTAAATCGCCCTCAGACTAGAAGTCTGGGGCTATAGAAACAAAGCTCACCGTAAGGTAAATAATTTATAACTCCTAACTCCTAACTCCTAACTCCTAACTCCTAACTCCTAACTCCTAACTCCTAACTCCTAACTCCTAACTCCTAACTCTATTTAGTATGACTTACTTCAACAACAGTATGCACATTACCGCGTGGTGTAAAGTCAGCCTTGACAGTAATTTCTAAAGGGTCGCAAGCTGCAACGATATCATCTAAAATTTGATTGGCTGATTCTTCGTGGGAAATATATTTTTCTCTGTAGCTATTAATATAAAGCTTGATTGCCTTTAATTCGACAACTTTCTCATTAGGAACGTAATTTACATAAATAGTTGCAAAATCAGGATAGCCAGAAAACGGACATTTACAGGTAAATTCCGGCAAAGTAATACTAATATTGTATCTTCTTCCCACACGCGGATTAGGAAAAGTAATTAACTTTCCTTCTGAAATTTCACGTTCGCCATATTTTACTTCAATAGTTGTGTCAGACATTTATATTTAGCAATAATTAATAATTTAAATAGTAAATTGGGAATGGGGAATAGGGCATTGGGCATTGGATATTAATTAATAATATTATCCTTAACCTCACCTATCTTATAACTCATAACTCATAACTCATAACTCATAACTCATAACTCTTAACTCCTAACTCCTAACTCCTAACTGATTATTCGCCTTCCCAATCGGGGCAGCTTTCGTCTTCATATCCACTTGGATGCATACCGCAAACTAGTAAATTACCGTTGTAAACTTGTCCGTGATAGTTACGACAACCCATACAGGCTGAATTTTGTTCTGCTGTGGGTTCAACGGGATAAGGAAAATGACTATCTAAGTCATCTCCCATAACATCTTCAAACTCCCAATAAACTTCTAAAAATGGTTCTGCTAAATCCTGTAAATATTGATCTACTTCAGAAAGTAACGAAGTTTGAACTTGTTCGCTAAGTTCTTCAGTCATCTCAATAAAAGTATCTACTACTTCCGTCATTCCTACGAAAAAGCGTTCTACTTCATCCGATACTGATTTTACTACGTCTGAAAAATCTTTTTGCCACTCATCCATAAAAAATAGTCCTCACTTTCTTAATCTTAGGACATTTACTTCAACGCTTTTAACACGTCTTCGGGAGGGTGGCAATTAACAAATATAACCATTGAGCACTTAAAAAACATTTCCGAAAATGCTTGATATTGTGCGGGCTTAAAATACTAAAAGTACACCCCAAGGGATATTCTATAATAATAATTGTGGAATGTCTTTTAACAATTTCCAGGGAATTACTTACTGTTTAGTTAATAGTACACTAGTTAATTATTGATCGCGCTGCAACCGACGCAATTCTTCTTGCATCCGCTTTACTTGATCGCGTAATTTATCAACGTCTTGGGGCTGAGATTCGTTTTCGGTAGCTTCATCCCCATCATCCAAAATTTCTATGCGACGGGGTTCGGTGCGAGTTGTATCGCTGCCGCTGCCAACATTACCAGTTTGCGCTTGTTTCATCATGTCTTCGACAAACTTACGGGCTTCTTCTGCGTTCATTTCGCCCTTCGCAACCATTTCGTCTGCCAGTTTTTGTGCTTGCGATCGCAATTCGGCTAAAGTTCCACCTGCTTTTTCGCTAGCGTAAGAAGCTAAGCCAACACCAAGGTAAAAAGCTTTTTTAGCAATATCTCCGAAACCAGGCATTATATGAGAATTCTCTATAAAAACTAGGACAGCCCGGAGTCTACGCCTACTGAAAGCATCCCGTGTTGCTGCTACCTTCCGGTCCTGACAAGGTTTGGGCGTTGCAGTTGCATAGGTCCGAGCCTAAAAATTAATATAGCATAAATTGTTGAAATGTGTAAGGATTAATAGGAAATTTGCTGGCTAATCAACTATAAGCCGCCATTCATATAGCTTATAGTTAACGCAATTATTTTCAATCAAAGGGTCGCGAGAAACAATTGCTTGGGCTTCATCCATTGAAGCGGCTTCAAACAGCAGCATTCCACCACCATATTGCGCCCAATATCCGGTTTTTGCTTTATGTCCTTTCTTTTTCAATTCTTCGACGTAAGCTTTATGAGCGGGGACATATTTATCGAAAGTCGATTTATCAACTTTTCCTTCTTCGATTTTTACAAACCACGGCATCTGTTTTATTTTCCTGTAGATATTATGAAGACCTTGCAATCCTACATTTTGACACATAGCAATAGATAATTCAGTTTGTCGATCGTAATTAATTGCTAAAAAGTTATTCAGGTTTTATTTATATTTTTACCGTAAATATTATAATGAACATATTAGCCGATTTGTTTGACTTAGTTATGATTTACACAATTACTTTCAGTGGAGAATAAAAGGCTTAAAAGAATAAATAGAAAATATTGGTTCGCAAAGCAATATATATAGTATGCAAATTGATATTTTTCTCAAAATTAAAAATGAAAATATCAAATCATGTAATTTTAATTGCAAGACTTATAGTAATAATTTTGATAAGCTCATAATCGTAAGGAATACGTCTAAAGAGATACAGAATGATTAATAATTTAACATTCTGTAATTGTAAAAGCATAGTTTGAAATACTTGACGTAAGCATGGCAAATCTTACGATAGCTTTGTTGTATCTTTAAGTGTTTGAGAATACTGTAGGAAAAATTAAATATTTTGTAGAAAACAAATTATTAATGTTAGAAAATCTTCTTGCGACAAAAGTTTAATTTGCGAACGAGTAAGCATAAAAACAATTTTGATTAATTTAACTGTACATCGACTGATATACCAAAAAATCAACCATTATTAAATACTCAATTCACGGCAGTAAGATGAAATTACCAAAAATTAAGTTTGACTTATCTAAAGTTATTTTACTAGCTTTGTTAGTAGTTTTTCTGCCTTTGTTTGTATATTCTACTCTAACTATTATTACAGGAGTAAAAGTATTATACTCCACCTTATATTGTTTAACTTGCACGGTATTACTGTTTGAAGTTGGATGTGCAATATTGATTAAGCAACCCAGCTTACAAGAATTCCAAAAAGATTGGGTAGATTGTCATGTTAAGCATGATGTGCATAATCACCATCAAAAACCAAAAAAAGTATCTGCAATTATTGCTGCATATTTACCTAATGAGAAAAATATAATTATAGAAACGCTGCATCATTTTCTTTTTCATTTGAAATATTCTTGTGAATACGAAATTATTCTTGCATACAATACCCCTGAAAAATTAGAAATAGAGACTCAATTACAAAGAATGTCTCAAATTTATCCTCAATTACAAGTACTTAAAGTTGAGGGAAGTACAAGTAAGGCAGAAAACCTGAATGCAGCCATAAATGTGGCTTCTGGAGAAATGATTGCCTTATTCGATGCAGATCACCACCCAACTCTTGAAGATAGTTTCGATCGAGCATGGCACTGGATTGCTAATGGATATGATGTTGTTCAGGGTAGATGTACTATCCGCAACTACAAAGACACTATAATATCGAGTCTTGTAGCGGTAGAGTTTGAAGTTATCTATGGTTTGTGTCACGAAGCCCGTTCAATATTTACTAATACGGCTATTTTTGGTGGAAGTAATGCCTATTGGCGTGCAGAGACTCTTAAACTTATAAAATTCAACCAGACTAAGCTAACAGAAGATATCGATGCAACGCTACGTTTGCTTACTGACGGATATAAACTAATTCACGATCGCACTATTATTGCTACAGAGGAAGCCCCTACTACATTCATGTCATGGTGGAGACAGCGCAAACGCTGGAATCAAGGCTGGCTCGAATGTACGCTGAAGTATCAAAAGAAAATGAATAGAACTAAACACTTAAGAAAAAGACAAAAAGTGTATTGGTTCTATACCTTAATGTACAGAGAAATGTTTTCCTTAATCAGCTTGCAATTATTCGGCTTGATAGCTTTGCAATTTCTGGTTGGAGAAGAATCTACCTTGTCTAATTCAGCACAGTTACTTTTTGATTTCACGTTTTTCTACACCATTTTTACAAGCTGGGTAACAACTTTGGGAGCAATGGCGGTAAAATCGCAGCCTTATGGAAGCATGGTATTTCTAACTCACTTTCTTGCAAGTATTCCCTACACCCTATGCAAAATGGTTGTAACTTTAGTGGCTTGGTATGACCATATTGCTAAAGAAACATCCTGGGTTGTAACTCCGAGAACCCAGAGGAGATCGGTAATTAAGCAGGTTGATGTTGAAAGTTTTAACTATGACGAGGTAGTGGGCTAATGTGCAGCTAAATTAGATAATGCGAAAATCTGAACATATGGTAGTGCAGTCTTCGTAAGTACTTAGGCAAAATTAATTGTGCATTTGTCATTAAACTGCTATAGTTATTCAAACATCTGAAAATTGATTTTCCACTTCCCCAAAAGGTAAATACAAAGTCGATTCAATTTCTTCCCTCACACCACGGGTAATATAATTATTCTTATTCTGCAAGCAGTCCAATAGTAGGTTATTGGCATCAGCGTACTCTTGAAATTTTTCTTTTTCATCTTTGGTGAACTGCCAGTCATGGCCAATATTGCGCTTCTTCATTATTTGAATGACCGCATCTCTAAATTGATTTAACCAAGATTGACCATTTTCCAAAAACCACTGCTTAATTACTTCTGGGTCTTTATCCTCTTCTGGCAGTTGTGTTTTTAAGTTTTGTAACGTTTGCTTCACTTCTGGAGTGATATGAAGCTCTTGGTATCGTCTGAGGTAGAGGATGAGGCACCGGCTGAGGTAGAGGCTGAGGTATCGGCTGAGGTAGAGGCTTAGATCTCGGTTGAGGTATGGGTTAAGGTCTCGGCAGAGGTCGAGGCTTAGGTAGAGTCTGAGGTCGAGGCTGAGGTCTCGGCTGAAGAATTGGCAGAGGTCTCGGCTGAGGTATCGGTTAAGGTCTCCGCAGAAGTCTCGGCAGAGGTCTCGGCTGAGATATCGGCTGAGATATCGGCAGAGGTCGAGGCTGAGGTCTCGGCTGTAGCATCTGCTGATATTTCGGCGGTAAGTGAAGCGGATGTGTTCCATAAAGTATTTGCTGAGGTCTTGGCAGAGGCAAAGCCTGTTGTCGATGCTGAGGTCAAAGCTAGTGTAGAAGATTCTTACTAAAGCTGGTTTGTAACTAGTTTTTTGTATTGACTCAGCTTTGCGATTGACACAGGAAAGAAATTTTTGTACTTTAACATCTTCCTTAAGCAATCGATCTACTTTTTTTTTCATTAACTTTAACAGATTATCTGCATTTGTTAGCATCCCAGCACTCAGCAAAAAAACTTCTCGCCAACGTTTTTCGGTAATATGCTCGACTAAATCGGGTATTTTTTGGTCGTTAACAATTTTTTGAGCGGTGAAGTATTCCTGAAACGTCAAATGAGAAAACGAGTAGATACCTTTAGCACGTTCTACCAGTAATCCGTGTTGAGCTTCGATGGATTTCAAAACTGCTTCGCTATCAATTTCTAATTGTTTA
>JBCCLY010000155.1:0-7952 GCA_039026655.1 Cyanobacteria bacterium P01_C01_bin.38
CCTTGCAAACCTTATTTCTATTTATGGTAGTTTTCACCATAAATGATGTCAAGTGGTTAAAAGTTAGGAGTTAGGAGTTAGGAGTTAGGAGTTAGGAGTTAGGAGTTAGGAGTTAGGAGTTAGGAGTTAGGAGTTGAGAGTAGTGCGAGTATCTTGCTTGCTCGATACGCTTGGTGCAAGATGCTTGTACTACTATTCGTCTTCCTTTTTTTTCTCCCCTTGTCCCCTTACTTCCTGTTCCCTGTTCCCTGTCCCCTGTTCCCTGTTCCCGTATTTTTTCAATTTTGGGTTAATATAAAATGAGCTTCTTCTATTACAGATAGAAATTTGAAGAATTACAAAGCAAATTGAATAAGCGTTGCGAATATTTTCAATATGTGTAGAAGCTGAATTTATTTATGATGTTGGAATTACATTAAAGGTATCAAGTTTTAAAAGATAAGAATAAAAACACAAGGAGATTACCTTTATGTTTATTTCCAAAATGCTTTCAAATATAGCTCAATTTATTTCTGAAGCGGTAGTGCGGATTTTTGGCCCTAGCGATGATGCTTATCCGAATAGTGGGGTTCAACCATTTACTGGTGAGATTTATAAGAAAAGCACAGTTAGTACATGGTGAATCCAAGAGAAAAATTAAATAAGATGAATGAATCAAAAATTAAGCCGGTGGTTAAAGAAAACTTTAAACCATCGGCTTTTCTGGTATTCAATCGTATAAGTTTTATTAAGTTCGTAGTAAGGACTTTAGTCCTTTAGAGCGATAAATCGCTTACTACAAACCTTTGATAACTTATGTGTCTTGGTACTAGTAAAAACGTTGCAATGCAACATCAATACAATTTTATATTTAATTTTCTTGCAAACTTAATTGACGAAGCAGATGTTGCTGTTTGTTAAATTCTTTTTGTTCGGGTGTTAATACATCGTAATTAATTGGGGGACGCATTTCCCATTGAAGTTCTGCCAAAAGTAGTAAACTCATTCCCATAATTAAACCAGTAGCCAGAAACTGTTTTCCACCACAGTAGGATAAAAGCAGAATCCCGAAGACATGAATTGCTGCGGTAATTAAAAAAGTGCGCGATCGCACTGCCCATGCTGTGATTACATAACCAATTGCGCTCAATCCCAACCACATGGGACACAAACGCATCAATACTTCTCCCCAACCGAGAAAAATTCCTAAATCAGTTAAGAGAATACCTGTCAACATCAAAGTCACCCAGGCATATATCAGCCAGCGCAAACGTTCTACACTTACCCAAAACCAGGTAAATGTAATCATTATTGCCGTACCAATTGCAGTAAATACCGTCCACATTATTGCTTGAGTAGCCCAGCTAATAGGCAAATATTGCGCTGTAATAAACATTCCCGCACATATTATTCCCCAAACAATGAAAACTTGATCTATTCGAGTATAAAATCCCGAAATTAATTGAAAATTACCAATTTTTCCACTTATGCGCCAAATACCTTGTAAATCCTGATAATCTAAATCTTCCTGCTTATTGCGGAGGAATGGTTGAGATAACGTCAAAAAAGTCATAAAAATCGAAGGATGCTGGAAACTCAGAACTTCGGCGAACTGGGAGGAAAGCGACAACGGTACTTTGAAGTACCGTGACGCATTTCCAGTGGGTTGTTAGCCCGCACGAATGGTAAAGTTAGCCTCGACAGTGTTTAGAGTCGGTGAGGCAGTCCGTTGCGGAGGTTCCCAAGGCACTGCGTTGCGGAGGTTCCCTCCGTTGTAGCAAGTGCCGCTCCGTTGTAGGAACTGCCGAACCCCGAAGGGGTAACTATCCGAGCAGCACTGGCTTAACCAATAAACCTGTTTAACTACCCAGTTATAGAGCAGGAAACTGGCTACGCATTTCCTGGTATGAACTTTAACTCTTACTCTAAACGTAGTATCCAAGGGGGTACAGAGTCTGGTCAACTAGAGCGATCCAGAACAAGTCTGGAAGCTCCCGGCTTATAGCCGGGGGTCATTGACTAGCAGTCATCCGCCGTAAGGAACAAATTTTGAATTTTATAGAAGTATTTTAATAAAACTTCATGACCTTTTGCAAGCCGTTTTCGATAAAAATACAGAAAATTAGTTCATCAAGAACTTTCTTGAGATAGATGTTGGTGGTAAATCATTCGGTTTCTAAGAGGAAGCGGGTTTTTTCGACTTTTCGTAACTTTAGGGAACAGGGAACAGGGAACAATCATGAGTTTCGTGAATTCAAGTCTTGAAAAAATCAGTTATTAATTACCTATATAGCAATACGCACGATGAGTCGTGAGAAAGCTAGGTGCCAGAAACCCGGTTTTTTGGAAAAACCGGGTTTCTAAAATCTCACAAATGATTTAGGAATGCTATAGGTGCTAGTAAAGTAAAAATGCTGCAATTTATTGCATAGCAAGGATTAGTATTTTTAATAACCAAGATTATTTATAAATATCGTCTTTTCCTCTGTTTCCTATTCCCTGTTCCCTGTTCCCTGTTTCCTACTCCCTACTCCCTCTTAATTTATAAATATCGTCTTTTCCTCTGTTTCCTACTCCCTACTCCCTACTCGTTACTCCCTCGTCAAAAATTCTAATGAATAATCAACTGATTCAACACAAAAGCTAAAGCCGCACTTCCTAAAGGAACAGTTAAATTATCAATACCAAGAAATGAAATTGCTTCTAAACCAGTAGCAACTACAGCAACAACTGCTGATATAAACCAAGTTTCCCAAGTATTACCTTGTACGCTTTGTAAAATTAAAATACTGACAATAAAGCTAACTAATGTCATAGTAAGAGAGCCTTCTAAACTTTTTTGACCTCCTAATACATTGTATTGATGTTTACCAAAACGCTGACCTACAAGTGCAGCTAATCCATCTCCCCATGCCATAATTAATATTCCGATTACGGCATAAAATGGTTGCCTTAAATACCAAAACCAACCAACTAAAACCCCAATACTAACAGAATAGAAAAAAGTTCCTAAACTTTTACGTCCTACACTGTTAATACCAGGTAAAATCGGAAATCGATAGGATAGTAGAGTAAACAAGCTCGCTAAAACTGATGCAGCGATACCTATACTTGCAGGAATATCAAACCACCAAGCAAGTAAAATCACATTACCAGTACCAATGTGAACTATTTTTCGGACAATTTCCGAATCGCTTTTAGCAAAACGTTTGACTCCCCCTGCACCTAGAAGAATCAGCGACACCCAAATACCAACGGCTACCACTTGCAGCCACAAAGGCGGAATTGAATCTACAACAGTAAATGAACTCAATTTGAATATAATTAATTAGAAATTTTTTCTCTTACTACCAATTTATCGGATTTTCGATACCGTATAAAACTATGAAACTATTATTTATTTGGTTAATTCGGTTTTACCGGACGTTTATTTCACCACTATTTCCTCCAAGCTGCCGCTTTCAACCCACTTGTTCGATGTATACCATGCAAGCGATCGAACGCTTTGGAGTTGTAAAAGGTTCTTGGTTAGGTGCTCGTCGTATTTGCCGCTGTCATCCATTTCATCCTGGCGGTTACGATCCAGTTCCGGAGAAGGATGGAAAATGAAGGGATGGGGAGAGGGGGTAGAGGGGGTAGAGGGGGTAGATTATTCCTAACTCATAACTCCTAACTCCTAACTCCTAACTCCTAACTCCTAACTCCTAACTCCTAACTCCTAACTCCTAACTCCTAACTCTTGAAATCTAAAATCTAAAATTAATGCGTCCTTATCACTATATTGAAATTGCTGAATGTAGCGAGCCTTTAGTTGAGATACCTTTATCGGATTTTGCGGTGGAATCTCCTCATCCTTATGAGAAGCTAGGGGCACCTTATGGGGAACATTCTCCTTATTTTCTCCGGGAAACTCTTGTGGATTATTTGATAGAGGCTCAAAATTATCTGCAAAAATTACGTCCCGATTGGCGCATTCAAATTTTTGATGCTTATCGCCCTGTGGCGGTACAAAAGTTTATGGTTAATTATACTTTTGCTCAAGCTGTTGAAGAGAAGGGATTAACTCAATCAATGTCAGATACACAAAAGCAAGGTATTTGGGAAGAGGTTTATAAAATTTGGGCTGAACCCAGTTTGGATCAAAAAACGCCTCCTCCTCACTCTACTGGTGGTGCGGTAGATGTAACTTTAGTTGATGAAATGGGACAAATAGTAGATATGGGTTCACCAATTGATGAGCTTTCAGATCGATCGCTTCCCAATTATTATGCTGATATTCAACAAAAAGAAGCATTAAGCTATCATGCAAATCGTTTGTTGTTGAAAGATGTGATGGAAAAAGCCGGGTTTGTACGCAATCCTAGAGAATGGTGGCATTTTTCATTTGGAGATCAAATGTGGGCTTGGTTGAATAATGAAGCCAATGGGAATAAGAAATGTCTTGCTTGTTATGGAAGATTAGTGGATAGTTGATAGTTGATAGTGGTTAGTTGATAGTGGTTAGCTGTTGGGAAACAGAATTCCGTGTCTAATAGCAAAAGTCCTATAAATAGGTTTGTAGTAAAGACTTTAGTCCCGTACTACCGATAAATCGCTCACTACGAACCTAACAAAATTCAAACATTTAACGACTAACAACTATCAAATAACAACTAACAACTATCAACTAATATCAACTTTGCGATAAACGTTTCACTTCTTCACCCCCTAACATTTCGTCAACTTCTGCAAGGATTTTAGGGATTTTGTCGGCATGGGGACTGTTTTGTAAAAATGGTTTGAAGTCTAATTTATCGATTTGATCGGCTTTGTTTCCAGGAAACCAATCTCCTCCTTTTCCTAGAAGGTTGTAGCGCATTTTTGCATATTCTGTCATGTCATAAGCAACGGCTAAGTTTCGCAACCATAAAACTATTGGAATATTAACGTTTCCTGGTGTTTCTTCATACTTGGGTAAACCTACGTGCCAAGTTTTTGCCCAGTCTTCTCCTAAAGTGGCGATCGCCTGTTGTTCTAATTTTTCTATAATCGGTGGCAGTATTTCTGAAGCTTTATCTAATAAGTCTAAGGTTTTTAGATGTTCGTCAAAATCGCTTGGTTTTGCTGCACCTAATGATAAAGTATGTACTTGAGGATGATTCAAACAAAATAAATCGTTAAATACCATCGGTGACAAAGGAGCGCAAAGTTTTACTAATTTTTCTGGTGGATCGTAAAGTCTACCGCCTTTGTCGGAAGGGCTAATTATAAATACTCCCATATCATGACGGGTAGCGGCTTCTATTGCAGCCCAATTATTTTGATTAATGTAATACCAATGCAGGTTGACATAATCGAATTGATTTGTATTAATTGCTTTAACGATAATATCAGTTGGGCCATGAGTGGAAAAGCCGATAAATTTAACTTTGCCCTGAGCTTGAAATTTTCTAGCAATATCTAAACAACCACCAGCGCGAATGCTATTTTCTAAGGTTTCGGCATTATTAATACCGTGAATTCCTAATAAATCTATATAGTCTAATTGCAGATTATCCAAAGATTGTTCTAAAGTCTTTTCAAATTGTTTCGCATCTGCCTTTGGACCTACTTTTGTTTGAATTATTAATTGATCGCGATTGAATTTCGGTAAAATTTTTCCTAGCTGTATTTCAGAAGTGCCGTAACCGCGAGCGGTTTCAATATGATTTATGCCGATTTCTACAGATTTCTTAATTGTTGCTTCTAGATTCTCTTGATTTTTCTGGGGAATCTCCTCTTGAGGAACATCTTGCCATTTATATTGATATCGCATTCCACCGCAGGAAAAAACGGGTATTTGTAATTCGGTGCGTCCAAATCTTCTGTAAAGCATCGGGTAACTACTGTTTAAGAATAAAATCTTAGCTAAAGTTAATAATAACTAGTATAAATTGAGTTTGAGTTAATTGCTGAAAAACCCGGTATTTTTGAAAAAAACCGGGCTTTTGATATGTTTAGGAATTTAATCATATTATTTATCCATATATTAGCTGTGGGAACATCCCGATTTTGCAAAAATACAATTTGATAGTGCGTTAGCGAAGCGTGTCCGGAGGACACGCTTCGCTAACGCACTACAAAAAATAAATTTGCACCTGAAGGGATGCTCCCTTAGCTGTCAAGTATCTTTACTTAACAGCCAATATTTTGGATTGCTAATATTCTAAATCTTCGACAATAAAAATAATGCTGTCAATGCAAAACCGATAGAGAAAACAAGTGTTATCGGCATAAATTTCTTATTTGCAGCACTTGATGATTTTGCTTCAGATATTTCTTGTTTAAGAGATGTTAGTTGCTGTTGGAAAGATTCTATTTGAGTGCTATTGTTAGTAATTTCTTTTTTCAAAGATTCAGCCAAACTGCTATTACTGACGATATCTTCTTTAAGGAATGCTGCTCCTTGATTTAAAGATTCGATTTGATTGGTATGATTTGTAGTCTTTTCTGCAAGAGGTGCTACTTCTTGCTTGAGAAATTCAAACTGACTTACATTGTTTGTAATTTCTTCTTTGAGAGGTAAGATTTCTTGCTGTAAAGATTCAATTTTAGTGGTAATATTTGCAACTTCTTCTTTGACAGGTGAAATTTGTTGTTTTAGAGATTCAATATTTTCTTGCAAATCGATAATATCGTCTACAAAATCTTCTAATGAATTTTCTTTGACAGCTTCAGATGATTTCGCGATAGATGATTTTTCAGTCATATTCTTAATACCTTTGTAGGGAATGGTAATTTTTCTATTGCCTAACAATATGCTCGCAAAACTAAACCGCATTCATAGTATAAATGCGGAAGTTTTATCTATAAGATGCCGTAATAACCGTGCTTTAAGTTTAGTTTAATGATTTATTGCAATATGAGGAGTGTTGCAGAAAACCTCTATTTAAGAATATTTTTTTTGTTAAATGCTGAATGATTATATAAAATATTAAGCTTCTTATTTGTAACCCTTTATTTATAAGTTAGGACATAATGGTTTTTTGAGAAAGGGAATAGGGAATAGCGGAAAGTGCGGTCTTGGGGGTTTCCCCCATGAGCAACTTTGTAAGAGAGGGAACAGAAAATGTACTGAGACTTTTATGCCCTCCAGGCACGCTACGCTAACACAAATCTGCGGAGGATTCCTATATAAATGGTGCGTTACGGCATTTTCTATATACTAATGAAAACGATAAATTCGCGAGCCGTAACACAACGAGACGGCAATAATGCGGGAAGAGCATATACACCGCATTTTGCCTTAATAAAGCCCGAAGAAAATCTACACTCTACCCGACGTTTTTTGGGCATTGCTGATTTAATGTATGAATTTGATTTATCGCATAATCGAAACCCTAGTAGAGACGCGATATATCTCTACATTTAAATTCATGCCTGAATTCAGCAACGCCGTTTTTTGCCTCCTCTAAAAGGAAAATTGTTTGTAACATTTGACAGTTGACAGATAACAACTATCAACTATCAAATAACAACTAACAACTATCAACTAACAACTAATTCTACATTTCTCTGACGACGGGTTTGTTGTCTTTAACTTCGCCAATTAAGACTTTATCTACACAATTGACGAAGATACCGTTTTCTAAGACACCGGGAATATTGTTAAGGGTTTTTTCTAAGTTATCTGGGTCGCTGATGTTGTCAAATGTTACGTCTACAACCATATTACCTTGATCGGTAATTACGGGACCTGCTTTCTTTACACCCATGCGGATTTCTGGTTTACCGCCAAGTTTGGTAATGGCTTGCATTGCGGGGGTAATTGCCATTGGGATGATTTCTACGGGAACTGCAAAAGTTTCACCCAAACGCTTAACTAATTTACCGCTATCTACTACTACGATAAATTGATTGGCAAGGTAGTCTACAACTTTTTCGCGGGTATGTGCGGCACCACCACCTTTAATTAGATTTTTCGATGGATCTACTTCATCTGCGCCGTCAATGGC
>JBCCLY010000156.1:0-7938 GCA_039026655.1 Cyanobacteria bacterium P01_C01_bin.38
GGGACAAGTTGCTTCATATTTGAACTCAAGAGTTGAATTGCAAATCGATAAATCCCATAAAACCTGTCCCGAACCTGGTTGCGAACGACGATAAAAATCAGCTTGCCAAAACATATCAGTTATCAGTGAGCAGTGAACAGTTATCAGTATTAGCGTAGCGCCATACCGTCAACATTGAATAAAGATAAATAAATATAAATCTATTAAAACTAAGGTTCAAAACAAAAAACCATTTATTTAACTCGATGATTTGATCGTGCCAAAATCTATATTAATTAAGATTTTTCTTACTATTCACTGTTCACTGTTCACTGCTCACTGTAAAGCTTTTGCATGATGACGAATATGATCTTCTATAAAAGTGGAAATAAAATAATAACTGTGGTCGTAGCCTGGTTGATAACGTAAATTTAATGGTTGATTCACTTCTTGGCAGGCTTTTTCAAATATATTTGGAAGCAATTGCTGCTGTTGAATAAATTGATCGTCGCTACCTTGTTCGATTAAGATTTCGCCATTAAAACCAAATTGCTTAATTAATTCACTTGCATCATATTCGTACCATTTTTGTTTATTTTCACCTAAATAATTAGTAAAACACTTTTCTCCCCAAGGGCACTGCATAGGTGCGGCGATAGGTGCAAAAGCTGAAACAGATTTGTATTTTTGAGGGTTTCTTATGGCACAAACGAAAGCACCATGCCCGCCCATTGAAGTTTAACGGAGCGGCTAGTATCTGGTACAACTAAAATCAAACCATGCTCTGCGGCGTATTTTTGCGCTCCTGCTTTAACCATAAAGTTTTCTTCGGTACAGGTTAAACCGGAAAGAAAATAAAGAACTGGTAAGCTTTGAGATTCAGCTTGGGGTGGCTGGTAAACGCTTAAGCGCATTTCACCTTTACAGGTAGCACAGGAGTGGGAATAAAAGCCTAGTTTTCCACCAAAGCTTTTATATTCTGAGTTGAGGTTAAGAGACATGAAAGATTTCGGAATTGAATTATATTCTATTAGCTGCCATTAATTATCCTACCGGCACAATTGTACAAAAATCTAGAAACCCGGTTTTTCCCAAAAACCGGGTTTCTTAAATCTAACTGCACCGACTCTTAACCGCCCACTCTCGATCTTGCTTTTACTCTTTCACGTCTTCTGTCGGGTAATTCTTTCATCCCAACTTCTTTCATTTCCAAATTTTCTAAACAAATGTGTTTTTCTTGCGGACTTTCATGTTCTACAACAAATACATTCGAGTACAAATTAGCAATTATCTGTTTTCCTTGCTGGGTTAAGGATAGATAACGTAATCCATCTTTTATATAAGGATAAACACCATTCCAATAAAACTTTGGATAGTTGTTACGCAAATCCGCTGGATTGTTATAACCCAAAATTTTATTCATCCCAGTTTCTTCAAACTCGTAAAACAAAGAAGTTATTTTCTTTAAATAACGTGGATCGCTTAATTGTCCAATCAGATCGGCAGCACGTACTAAACCTGCATAATTATTCGTTTCTTGATGATCTTCTGCCGCTGGTACGGGGAAACGAGTTAATTCTATATTGGATTTTATCACTTCAGAATCAATTAATTTATGACCCCCGAAACGCTCGTCAATAAAAAGTTTTGCTCTGTCAACATGATGTGGTGTAAGACTTGCATCTGAAGCACCTAATGGTAAAGAAATCATTGCTTCATCTTTACCAGTAGCATAAAGACTTTCTTCTTCTCTATCCTGACGGCAAACTCCTTTGACATAACCAATATCATGACATAGCAAAGAGATAATAAAATGCAGCCAATCTTCGCTAGAAACGCCACCTTCTCGTATATGCTTTCCACGTAAAACTTCTTGTCCTACAAGAGTTACTGAGATTGAGTGTTCTACGTTGTGGTATAGAGCATCGCTATTAGCAATGTTTTCTAAAGCCATACTTCCTACCCAAGCGATGATATCTTGATAGTCAGTTTTTAAGCTTCCATAAGTACGATGGTATCCTTCTCGCACTCTATTTACAAAAGCATCTATCAAAACTTCAGTTGCATTAAACATATTTTACCCTGTTAATATATCTTTGTTATATCTTGTTTTTCAAGCTGATGAGGAAGTGATTATTTGTAAATTATAAATTCAATCTATTTGCTTCAGAATTCATATTTTCAAGCAGAAGTCGCTATTCTTTAAAAACTTTATCGATATTCTAATTATACGATTATAGCAATACAAAGTTAAAGAAAATACTAATGATTAAAGTTATTATTGGTATGCCAAAATATTCTGCACAAATATAAAAATAATTTTTCTTACAAGCATATTAATAAATTACTTTTTCGATATCAATCGAATATCTTACGTCTTCATACGAATTAATGTTATCGTAATAAAAAATTGTAAAATTTGTGATTTCATTTTGCCGCCTTATAAATAATATTATTTCTAAACATAAAATAATTGTGGTTCTTCAGTACATAGTATGCTAAAAATATTAATTAAAAACTTCAAACCCTTGCGTGCTTTATAAATTAGCTTTATTAATTGGTTTTAAGAATATAGTCATTCCTGCGGAAAATACAGATGGTAGTGCGTTAGCGTTCCCGGGTCGCGTGCGGCTCAGCGTGCGCGAAGCGCATACATCTTGCTCGCTAGTGCCCGCGAGCGAGCAAGATGCTCGCACTACGGAAATTAATTGGAATGACTATAAATACTATTTTTTATTCTCTGTTCCCTACTCCCTGTTCCCTATTCCCTTCTTTTATAATCTTTTAGCATACTAGCTACTGATGAACCATAATTGTTTACAGCAGATTACTTTTTTGGCAAGTTGCAAGTTATACCTCATACAAGATAAATAGAGCTTACCCAAATTATGGCAAATCTATACATCAACTTTAATAGGAACTTCCCCAGAGAATAAAGAGACTATAAGATTGCTCACTTTTTATTTTTTCACATCCAGATAATTAATGGCGGTGATCTTAATACCTATTCCTATGTGATATAAAGTATTCAATGGCACTGTATTCATCTATCGAAAGCCTATTTTAGCAAGCCTTTGAAGCGATAGACGACTTTAAATAAACCTCCAATAAATATATTTAACTACTAAAAATATGACTTTGGTCATGGGTAAAATCAGTCTGAGATTACAGCCATTGCAGCAAAAAATAGGTAATAGTTAATATACAGTAATAAAATTAAATTTTTCTTAAATTAAACCGTATTGTCGCGGTTGGGTAGGAGGTGGAGCAATGACAGCAGGGGAATCGAATTTTTCAGATATTCCAGAAGAAGAAGCACAAATAGAAGAAACAACTTTTAAAGATTATCCAGAAACTAGCAAGCAGCGCCCTTGGTGGACAATTATGCTCATGGGTATGGTTTTAGGTGTTGGGATGAGTTTTGCCGGAATGCAATTGTTGAGCAATCGTCCCAAAAACCAACCAAAAGTAGCAAATCTATCTAACGCTGAAGTCACTCCAGCAATTACTGTTACTCTTGCTTTAGTGGAATTTACCAAAGTTGCTCGTAATCTTAACGTTACTGGTACTGTTGCTGCGAGTGAATTAACTCCGGTATTACCTCAAACTAATGGTTTGCAAATTAAGCAAATTTTGGTAGAGCAGGGAAATTCCGTTAAAGAAAATCAAGTTTTAGCGATTTTGGATGACTCTTTATTACAAGATCAAATTCGTCAAGCCAAAGCAGAAGTAGAATCTCAAGAAGCTGAAGTTGCTTCTAGAGAAGCGGATTTGTCTTCCCAACAAGCAGCTTTAGAATCAAGCAGAGCAAATGTAATATCAAATCAAGCAACAGTCGAACAAAGACAAGCTGATTTAGCGCAAGCACAAGCTAAATTAAAAGAAGCTACCAGAGATTATCAGCGCAATAAGCAACTTGCCGATCGCGGAGCAATTAGCAAACAATTATTTGAAACCGCCGAAACTAATTTTGAAACTGCAAAAGAAGCTATACGTATTGCACAAGCAAATATTCGTAGCGCGATCGCGAATGTAAGTAGTGCCAAAGCAAATGTCAGCAGTGCCGAAGCTGGAGTAAGAAGTGCTAAAGCCAGAGTTAACAGCGCCAAAGCTGGAGTTCGTAGTGCAACAGCTAGAGTACAACAGTTAAAAACTCAGCTAGGACAAACCGTAATTCGCGCTCCTGTTTCAGGAATCATTGCCGAAAAACTCGCAAGAGTAGGAGACATAACAGGTGTACCACCCCAAACCCAAGTAGGAAACGTAGTTGGTGGAACCCAAAAGTTATTTTCGATTATTCGTCAAGGGAATTTAGAATTACAAGCCAAAGTTCCTACAGTTCAGCTTTCGCAAATAGAAGTTGGCGCATCATCCCAAATTACAACTGATACAGACAATCGCGTTAAATTGCGAGGAAAAGTTAAAGAAATAGAACCCGTAGTTAATCAACAGCGCCGTGAAGCCACAGTCAAAATCGATTTACCATCAACCAACCTACTTAAACCAGGAATGTTTGCTCGCGCCGCAATTGTTACCGATACAAGCATGGCTATAGCGATACCGCAAAAAGCAGTACTTCCTCAACCCGACGGTAGCGCAATAGTATTCACAATCAATGAAGACAAAATCGCCAGCAGTCGAAAAGTAGAAACAGGAGAAATTCTTAAAAACGGAAAAATCGAAATTAAGAATGGTTTAACACCTGGAAAAAGCGTTGTAGTTGATGGTGCAGGGTATTTGAAAGATGGCGATAAAGTACGGGTTGCGAAGCAATAAGGAAAAAGGTTAAAGGTTACAGGTTAAAGGTCAAAGGTCAAAGGTTAACTTTTTTAACTCCTAACTCCTAACTCCTAACTCCTAACTCCTAACTCCTAACTCCTAACAACTAACAACTAACAACTATCAACTAACAACTATTTAAAAGATGAACGTTTCTGCTTGGTCGATAAAACAACCAATTCCTACAATAGTTTTATTTTTAATTTTAACTATAGTTGGCTGGTTTTGTTTTGGTATTTTGGGTATTGATATTAGTCCTAATATTGATATTCCTGCGGTTCAAGTTACGGTAACTCAACCTGGTGCAGGACCTACGGAACTTGAGTCTCAGGTGACGAAGAAAATTGAAGATGCTGTTGCTGGTTTGGGCAATATTGATGAATTGCGTTCGGTTGTTACCGATGGCGTTTCCAATACTACTATCAATTTTGATTTAGGAACCGATAGCGATCGCGCTACTAATGATGTTCGTAATGCTATAGCTCAAATTCGTCAAAGTCTTCCTCAAGATATTAACGATCCAATCGTACAGCGTCTGGAGTTTTCCGGTAGTGCTGTTATGACTTATGTTGTCAGTTCGGATAAACTTTCGGTAGAAGAGTTAAGTAATCTGGTTGACGAAACTATTAGCCGCGCTTTGCTATCTGCCAAAGGTGTGGCTGAAATCCGTCGGGTTGGTGGTGTTGACCGGGAAATTCGCGTTAATCTTGACCCAGATCGCTTGCAATCGTTGGGTATTACTGCGACTCAGGTAAACGACCAATTGCGAGCTTTTAATATTAATTTACCGGGTGGCCGTGCTGAAATTGGCGGAAGCGAACAAAGTATCCGTACTTTAGGTAGCGCTCAAAGTGTAGATGTTCTGAGAAATTACGAAATTATCCTTCCTAATGGTGGTTCGGTTCCTTTGTCTACTTTAGGAAAGGTAGACGATAGCTTTGGTGAAGTACGTCAAACTGCTCGCTTGAATAATAAACCAGTTGTTGCTTTTGAGGTATTGCGTAGTAGAGGTAGTGTAATGGTAACGGTGGAAGAGGGAGTCAAAAAACAGGTTGAAAAGCTGGAAAAAACTCTTCCTACTGATGTAAAAATGGAATTAATTTTTACTAGAGCTACTTTTGTTCGCAATTCCTACGAAAGTACGATGAACGAGTTATTAATAGCTTCTGTATTAGCCGTATTGGTAATTTTACTATTTTTACGCGACTGGCGAGCAACTTTAATTACAGCAGTAACTTTACCTTTATCAATTATTCCTACCTTCGGCGTAATATATGCTCTAGGCTACACGCTTAATAATATGACACTGCTGGGTTTGGGATTAGCGGTAGGTAACTTAGTAGATGATGCCGTCGTAGAAATTGAGAATATGGAACGGCATTTAGGAATGGGAAAAGAACCCAAGCAAGCAGCTTTTGACTCATCAGCAGAAATGGGTTTAGCAGTAATTGCAACTTCGGCGACAATCGTAGCCGTATTTTTACCCGTAGCATTCATGGGTGGAATTCCCGGTCAATTTTTCCAACCTTTCGCCATGACAGTTACCGCAGCAACTGTATTTTCTACAGCAGTAGCGCGGATGGTAACGCCGATGATGGGAGCGTATTTATTAAAGTCAAAGGGCATTGGGCATGGGGCATTGGGCATAGGGCATGGGGAGAAGGAGACAAGGGGATGGGCAGATGGGCCGATGGGGGGAAATAATCCAAAATCTAAAATCCAAAATCCAAAATTCTCTCCTTACGCTTCTACGCTCAGATGGGCTTTACGTCATCGGATCACAACTTTACTGCTGGCTTTGGCTTTCTTTATTGGTAGTTTGATGTTGGTACCAATGATTCCCAAGGGTTTGGTTGATGGTGCCGATGTTGGTATTTCTGGGGTATCTATAGAATTAGCTCCTGGTTCAACTTTGGAAGATACTAAACGAGTGGTGACGCAAGCGACTAATTTAATTACACAAAATCCTGCGGTTGACAGTGTTTTATCTACAGAAAATGTTGGTTCTGCTAGTCTTACTGTTAGATTAAAACCTAAAGAAGAACGAAAATCCCAAAGCGAATTTGAAGAAGAAATACGTCCGCAGTTTGCAGAAATTCCAGGAGCAAGAATTAGTTTTCAAAGTACTGGTGCAGTGGGTGGTAGAAAGGATTTAACTATAGTTTTGCAAAGTGAAAATCCTCAAGCTTTGAAGAAAGCTGCTGATGATTTAGAAAAGCAAATGCGAACCATACCGGGATTAGTAGAAGCATCTTCTACCGCTAGTTTGGTGAAACCAGAAATCTTGATCGTACCAAACCCGCAACGAGCCGCAGATTTGGGTGTTACCGTGCAGTCAATTGCACGTACTGCAAGTCTCGCCACTATCGGTGATGGCGATGCTAATTTAGCAAAATACAATCTTCCCGACCGTCAAATTCCTATTAGAGTACAAATTGAACCCGAAGCGCGAGAAGATATTACAAATATTAAAAATCTCCAAGTTCCCAGTCAAACCGGTGGTTTAGTTCCTTTGTTAGCGGTTGCAGATATCCGTTTTGGTAGCGGTGCGGCGACTATCAACCGCTTCGACAGAATGCGTCAAGTTTCGGTGGAAGCTAATTTAAGTGGTATTTCTTTAGGAGACGGATTGAACGCCGTTAACCAGTTAGAAGCGATGAAAAATTTACCAGCAGAGGTAATGCGACGTTCGGCTGGAGATGCGGAAATCATGGAGGAAATTTTCGGACGCTTCGGTACTGCTTTGGGTTTAGCAGTAATGATGATTTACGCTATTTTGGTGATTCTCTACAATAATTTTCTTCACCCAATCACTATTATGGTGGCGCTACCTTTATGTTTGGGAGGTACTTTGCTAGGGTTAATGATTGCTCAAAAAGCTTTGGGACTATATGCCTTAATTGGCATAGTTTTACTGTTAGGAATTGTTACCAAAAACTCAATCTTATTAGTAGATTATGCAATTATCGGTTTAGAACAAGGGAAAAAACAACGTCAAGCACTTTTAGACGCTGGTGTATCTCGCTTGCGTCCAATTTTAATGACTTCTCTTTCTACAATCGCCGGTACTTTTCCCCTAGCATTAGGGCTTGGTGCTGGTGCGGAAGTGCGCCAATCAATGGGCGTTGCTGTTATCGGTGGTTTTACAACTTCTACACTATTAACTTTGGTAGTGGTACC
>JBCCLY010000157.1:0-7920 GCA_039026655.1 Cyanobacteria bacterium P01_C01_bin.38
CGCTGACGTAAATTGGGTTTAATTAACCAACCAACTTCCAGGAATAAAGGTTGACGTAATTGGGCTTGAAGGGGAGAAGTTACCGAAGCACCATCGGGAAGCAGCAAAACCTGTACCTGATTTTGTTCAAATAATAGAAGAGAATCTTTGACGGTAGCAGTAGAAGTAATAGTGCGATTAGCAAAACTAAGACTTTGGGTTAATTTGCCATCTTCCAAACTCAAATGCATTTGGGTTGAATAACTATCCGGCTTTTGTAAATCGGGATAGATAGTTACAGCTTCGCCAATCCATTCACCCAATAAATCATCAACAGTTAAATCGGGATTTTGAGAAGATTGTGTCTGAGCAAGATGCTCGCGAATCAAAGTAAACGAATCTAACTTAAGATTTTTATCAAAAAGTTGTACTAGACGTAAACGGCGTGCGCCATGAATAAAACCAAACTCAGCACCAAACTCAGAAAACGGCGCTAACTGAATAGAGCCTTGAGAAAAAGCACCATCTTCAAAAAATAAAACATTTTTTCCCAGGGAACTGTATTCCAAGACTTTTTCACTTTCACCCAAACGGATAGTTTGACGAATCGTTTGATTATTATTCAAACCTTCCAGAGAAACAACACTTTTTGTATCTTCTAGTAATTCACCTTGGGGAGATAAACGAGTAAAAGAGCCTTGCCACTCACCAAGATTTTTTAATAAAGCATTCCATTGAGAAATCATAATAATTTGGGCATTGGGGATAGGGCATTGGGCATAGGTAATAGGTAATTGGTAATTGGTAATTGGTAATTGGTAGTAGATAAAATTAAATAGTTGTTGAATTCTAACTCGTAACTCCATCCGTTACCAAACTCCATCCGTTGCCAAACTCCATCCGTTACCAAACTCCATCCGTTACCAAACTCCATCCATTACCAAAATCCATCCATTACCAAAATCCATCCGTTACCAAACTCCATCCGTTGCCAAACTCCATCCGTTAGCAAACTCCATCCGTTACCAAACTCCATCCATTACCAAACTCCATCCGTTGCCAAACTCCTAACTCCTAACTCTTAACTCCTAACTTACTCAAGCTCGTCGTAGCGCAAACAAACTGCCTATTAATCCTACCGTTGCACCGAAGCTTATGAGAATGACTGGTAATAATAAGATTTGTAAGGAGGTTAGCTGTAAACCATTAGTTAAAAATTGAATAAATTCGGATTGATTGGCTAGCATCTTATTTAAAAGCTGTTGCACAAGACTTATAAAACTCCAAGCTACTGCACCACCTAATATGCCGCATATGATTCCTTGCAAGATAAATGGTAAATAAATCCAGGTTGAAGTTGCACCTACTAACTGCATAATTTCGATTTCTCGCCGTCGTGCTGTTAATACCAAACGAATCGTGATGCTGGTGACGGCGACTGCTGTTAATGTCAAAATTACGGTAATTGTCAGCGTTACCCAATTTAAGCCTCTGTGTAATTGAGCGATGCGTCTTACTGCTTCATCAACATACTGTACCGTATCTACGACTGGTATTTTAGCTAATTTAGTGGCTAAATCTGGTACGACTTGAGAATTTATTGCTTTTACTTTAATTTCATCTACCAAAGGGTTGCCATCTAATTGTTGGGTAGCACCTGCAATATCGGAGATTCCCATTTCTTCAACTAATTTTGTCCAGGCTTTTTCTTTGGTAATGGTTTTGACTGTAGCGACTTCTGGCATTTGCGCGATGGAGGTTTCAATAGTTTTTCCACGTGCTGTGGGTTCGAGATATACTGATACTTCTAGTTGAGAACCAAATTGATGCAGCAGTTTTTCAACTTGCCAAGAAGTTTGTAAACTAATACCGAATAAGAATAGTAGCACCGCAACAGTACTTACCGCAGCCCAATTCATCCACCCACCCCGATGTAAACCTAAAAAAGTTTCTTTGAGTAGGTAATCTAACTTAGTCAGGAATTTAAACACGCTTTGAAGATAGTAAAAATGCAGGAATGATTTATTGTAAATAGTTGTATGTGTAACGTCTCTAGTTGATTTCGCGGGTTTAATGGCTATATTCCAATACTGTTGAGTAATAAAAATTTTTCTATGGTAGGATTAATCGCGAATCTGTCATCTTGAAGTGTTTCTCAAATAGTTTGTAAAATCTTATATCTTGCACCATTCTCAAAAAGTCCAAAGAAACCCGGTTTCTTGCTCGTAGCACAATAAAAGAGTCACGCTTTCGCAGCTAGAAACCGGGTTTATGACACTGGTGCAAGATTTGCGTTAAATATAATTTAGTCAAAATACGTCCCCTATTGACGTGAAATCAAAAATGGCTCAAGAATACCGACGTGCAAAACTTAGAGGAAAATCATTTAAAGGACAAGATTTTACAGGTGTAGACTTTTCTTATTCTGATATTCGCGGTGCCGACTTCACAAACGCGATTCTTAAAGATGCAAACTTCAGTCATACAAAATCGGGTTTGCAACGCCGTTGGGCAATTATTTTGATAATATTTTCGCTACTGCTATCGGCGATATCGGGCTTAATGGCGGCTATTGGTGGTTCTTTGGTAGGATTTATTTTAATTGATAGTGCCCGCGAAAATGTTTATGTCGGCGTGACAAGTTTAATTATTCTCTCAGTATTTTTTCTCTTAAGTGTCCGTAAGGGTGTGCTATCAGCTTGCGTATTTTTAGCTGTGGCGATCGCCTTAGCAGTAGTTACAGCGGTGGCATGGGCTGGATTTGTAGCCGTTGTCTGGAGTGGATTAGTGGGAACTTCGGAAGCTACAGAAATTGCCTCGATAGTGGCGGTGGTAGCTACGGGAACGGTAGCGGTTATTGTAACTGCGGTAGGAGCAGTATGTGTAACAATTTCAGCAGCTATTACGGGAACCATCGCCGGAATTTTTGCGGTGATGACAACTGTAATCGTAGCAGGAACAATTGCTGGTGGTATATCGGTATTTGCGATGATGACTAATCCCGTTGCTGGAATAGTAGCTGGTACCCTATCAGTAATCTTAGTAATTGTGTCCGCTTTTATCGGCTGTAGCGCTGTCTCTGAAGATAAAAAGCAAAATTTTGTCCGTAAAATGGCGATTTCTTTAACCACGAGATACGGTACCAGTTTTCGCAATGCCGATTTAACAGATGCCGATTTTACCCAAGCCAAACTTAAAAGCGCCGATTTCACTAAAGCTAAAGTCAAACGTACCAACTGGTTTGAAATTAAACAAGTTCATTTAGCAATAGTAAATACAACTTATTTAGAAAATGCTCAAATGCGCCACCTAGTTGTCAACAAAGATTTACAAAACGAAACATTTGACGGTTGGAATTTGCGAGGAATCAATTTACAAGGAGCAAACCTCAAAGATGCCAGTTTTGTGGGAGCAAATTTGAACGAAACCAACCTGCGAAACGCCGATTTATCAAGAGCGAAACTAGTACGATCGCACTTAGACAAAGCGGATTTAAGAAGCGCGAATTTAACGGGAGCCTATATAGAAGATTGGAACATAACTGCACAAACTCAGCTATATCCCATCAATTGCGATTATATATTTTTACGGGTACCGACTCCAGAAGATCCCAACCCCCATCGTTTACCTGCTAACTGGGAAGCGAATTTTCAAGACGGTGAATTTAATAAATCAATGAATCCTTTGTTGAAAGTTTCAAATTTTGGGTAATGGGTAATCGGGGATTGGGGATTGGGCATGGGGCATTGGTAATGGGTAAGAGAAAGCCTTAACCTTCACTTTATAAATAAGCTTTAAGATATATAGCATTAGCCACGATGGAAAAATTTAATTAAAAAATAGTTGTCTTTTAATTACAATATACGGCTATGAGAGATTTATTACTTTATCTTTTAGTCGCTTTATTGATTTATTTAATCATTAAGTTAAATGAAAAAAATGCTCGAATTCACAGTTTAGAATCGATTTTAAAAGTTGCCGTTGAAAAGCCAAGTTTATACGTACAGATTTATCAACAGATAGGAGACATCAATATTATGTCTGAAGATAACGGAATTACGATTAATCCTCAAGGGGATGCTGTGGGAATTTCTATTGGTGATGATAATTATCAAGAAGGTGTTTTCGCTAAAACTAGCGGTGATGTTGCAAATTTTGTGAATGAAACCGAAGATTCGCGAGAAGCAGATTCACCTAAAATAAAAGCGCTTTTGTCTCAAATCGAAAAGACAATTGAAAACAATGATGATTTATCACCGGAAGAGAAAAATTATGCATTACAGCAATTGAAATCTTTGGAATCCACCAGCCAAGCTAATAAAAGAAAGTTGATGAAAGCTGAATCAGATGAAATAAGTAGTAATGCTTCAATCGTTTAACTATTCACTTTTTTATATATTGTAGTTGTAGGGTGTGTTACGGCTTTAGCCTAACGCACCGAAATATTAAATAAAGTAAAAAATAGACGATTTATTTGAACTATTTCTTTTACGAGCAAAATATGGCATTATGGTGCGTTGCGCTACGCGACAACACACCCTACAAACTGATTTGATGTATGAAATGGGTTGATTTGAAAACCTAAACGCTTGTAGAGACGCGATACCCTTGCGTCTCTACTGGGATTCAGCAACGCCGGAATTTTACTATATTATTCTAAAATTCTAATTCTGCCTTTGTATCCCCAATGCCCCATGCCCAATGCCCCATGCCCAATCCCCCCATCTCCCCATCCCACCTGCTTGCTAAAATAAATAAAGCGGAATCATTTCACCTATATATTTGTGAGTTATAAGACTATGCCCTCTGCGATCGCTGTTGAAAAGAAAAAGTTAAAAAATCCGCCTTTGAAACTTCATTACTTAGGCGATAAGGTTCTAAGACAACCTGCGAAACGTATATCAAAGGTTGATGACGAGATTCGTCAAATAGCGCGGCAAATGCTGCAAACTATGTATAGCAGCGAGGGTATTGGTTTAGCTGCACCCCAAGTGGGAATTCATAAACAACTTATCGTTATAGATATCGAGCCAGATAACCCAGCCAATCCGCCGTTAATTCTAATTAATCCGGTTATTAAAAAATCATTCGGTAACATCTGCGTAGAGCAAGAAGGATGTTTGAGCATTCCTGGCGTTTACCTTGATGTTAAGCGTCCTGAAATGATAGAAGTTAGTTATAAAGATGAAAATGGCCGTCCTCAAACCTTAAAAGCTGGAGATTTACTCGCACGTTGCATCCAGCATGAAATGGATCATCTCAACGGTGTAGTATTCGTAGATAGAGTAGAAAACGCTTTAGCACTCACACAAGAACTATCAAAAAATGGTTTTTCCCATCAAGCTGTAAAATCAATAGTATAGCGGGAAAAATAGGGAAAAATACTCATGAACACCATGACACCGATTGCTGGTTTGTTTTTACTAGGTTCTTGCATTGCGGCAATTGCGGCAGTAGGTTCGATATTTGAACTGACTTCAGGGCAACCAGACTTAGGAATGCAGAACACCGCAATTATCTTAGGAATCAGCATTCCGCTCACAGCTTTATTTTTCTTTGCCGCAGTCAAAGATGCACGAGCTAACATGAAATAAGCATCAGGTACGAAAGTACATGTAAAGGAAAAAGGGAAAAGAGTAAGGGGAAACTTTATTCTTTTACCTTTTGCCTTTTTATTTTTTAAATAGGTAGTTGGTAGTTGGTAATAGGTAGTTGGTAATGGGGCATTGGGGATTGGGCATTGGGCATTGGGGATTGGGGATTGGGCATTAGGTAATTGGTAATATTAAATAGTTGCTTCTAACTCCTAACTCATAACTCCTAACTCCTAACTCCTAACTCCTAACTCCTAACTCTTAATAATGTTCACGTCAAATTCTTCGCAAAATCAATTATTACGACTTTCTCAAGGGCAGCTTAATTTATTGGAAACTTGTCCCCGTAAGTTTCAAAATACTTATTTAGAACAACTCCGCGCTCCTACAAATCCAGAGTATGAAGAAAAGCAGTTGCTAGGAAGTCGCTTTCACTTGTTGATGCAGCAGCGAGAAATGGGTTTGAAAATTAGGAGCTTTTTGCAAACAGATAATCAACTGGAAAGTTGGATGAGGGCTTTTGCTATTACTGCACCGGATATTTTAACTCCCGATCGCGATAGCGAAACTTTCCGCGAAAGCGAACATCTCCGCACGCTACAAGTACAAAATTATCTGCTGACGGCTATTTACGATTTATTAATTGCAGACAAAGAAAAAGCAGAAATTCTGGATTGGAAAACTTATCGCCAACCACCAAATAAACGTAAGCTGCAATACGATTGGCAGACTCGTCTCTATATGTACGTATTGGCAGAAAGCAGCGATTATCTACCAGAAAATATTTCGATGACTTATTGGTTTGTGCAATCGGAAAGCAAGCCGCACAGCATTAAATTTACTTACAGTTCCCTCCAGCATCAGCAAACCGAAAAAAAACTCAATCGTCATTTAAATAAGTTAACTAAATGGCTGCGAGCTTACCAACAGGGAGAAGATTTCCCCCAAGTACCAGAAGGTAGCAAGATGTGTAATTATTGTCAATATGCTGCTCGCTGCGAAAGACTTTCTGTTAATTCCGAAGAAAATCAAGATTTACTTGGAGTTGATAGCAACTTAGTTAACTTAGCTAACATTCAAGAAGTACCTCTTTAAATTAATCAGTTATCAATTATCAGTCAAAAAAGCATCCGTTGTTAAAATCCAAAATCTAAAATCTAAAATCCAAAATCCTATGTCCGAACAACAATGGATTCTAACATCAATAGAAGAAGCTCCAAAATGGTTTTTAGAATTAGTTAAGCAGCATATTCCTGCATCAAAAGGGAATTTTGCCGCGCAATTATTATGGCAGCGAGGAATTAAAGATAAAACTCAATTAGAAAATCATATCAATCCCCAAATTTATCAGCCTGCAAGCCCTTTTGAATTTGGGCAGGAAATGCAGCTTGCTGTGGAAAGATTACAAAAAGCGCGAAATAACAATCAAAAAGTTGCGATTTGGGGAGATTTCGATGCTGACGGTATCACTTCAACAGCAGTTTTGTGGGATGGCTTGGGACAGTTTTTCGCTAAAAATACGCAGTTAAGTTATTACATCCCCAATCGTTTAACCGAATCCCACGGATTAAATATTCCTGGTATTGAAAATCTTCACCAGGAAGGCTGCCAGCTAATAGTTACTTGCGACACGGGCAGTACAAATCTTGAGGAAATTATCTATGCAAATAATTTAGGTATAGATATTATTGTTACAGATCACCATACTTTACTCCCCGAACGTCCTCCCGTAACAGCTTTAATAAATCCTCGCAATTTACCCGAATCCCATCAACTCTTCCATCTTTCCGGGGTAGCAGTAGCTTACAAATTAATAGAAGCTCTTTATTTAAGTTTTCCAGAAATACCGCAACAGCCATTAGAAGATTTATTAGATTTAGTCGCAGTCGGATTAATAGCCGACTTAGTACAGCTAAGCGGAGACTGTCGCTATCTAGCACAGGTAGGAATTCAACAACTGCAACAAGACTACAAAAAACCACCAGTAAAAAGAAGAAGACCTGGTGTTGGAAGACTGCTAGAATTATGCCAGAAAAACGGCGATCGCCCTACAGATATTTCCTTTGGTTTGGGGCCTAGAATCAACGCTGTCAGCCGCATTCAAGGAGATGCCCGTTTTTGCGTGGAGCTATTAACCAGTAGTAACCAAAAGCGCGTTTACGAATTAGCTGAAGAAACCGAATTAGCAAACACCCGACGTAAATCCCTACAAAAAGACGTAGCCCGTCACGTCGAGCAAAAGCTTTCGCAAATGGACTTGTCAACCACCAGCGTCATAGTTCTCGCAGACCCCCAATGGGCAGTAGGCGTTTTAGGATTAGTAGCCGGACAAGTAGCCCAAGATACC
>JBCCLY010000158.1:0-7917 GCA_039026655.1 Cyanobacteria bacterium P01_C01_bin.38
AGGTGAGCCATTGCGGTCTTGGGGGTTTCCCCCATGTGAGCCGGAGGCTTTCTCGCAGAGTGCAAATGGCGAACCCCGGAGGGGTTAAAGGTTAGAGGTCAAAGGTAGAGAGACTTTGAATACTGATTCCTTTGCCCTAATATTAATTACGTTTAACTGTTGATAAACATACTTAAATGTTATCAAAAAAGATTTTTGTTGATTGACTTTTGAAGTATAAAGGATGAGTCATAAAGTATAAATTGGTAATCCTTTATACTTTTCGTATGTCTAACTAAAATTAGGAGTCAAAGATGAATTTTTCGCGCACTCGCAGCATATTAGCGGCATTAGTGCTTTCTATATTGCTATTTACCACAGCCTGCGCTCAGAAAGCACCTGGGCGTTTCGATCAAGTACAGCAGGAAAGCACCCAGCAGAAGAGAGGACAAGCCGTTGCTAAAGATGCTACTCAAGGCAGCGAATTTAACAAGTTTTTCCCCGCAGCTTCCGATGGTTATCAGCGAGTCTTTACTCAAGAGAAAAAAGGCTTTGCTCAAGCAAAATTGAAAAAAGACGGTAAAGAAGTAGCAAAAATTTCCGTTAACGATACTACCAGCAACCCTTCAGCAGCAGCCAAATTTGCTAATAGCCCCAAACAAATCTCCGGTTATCCAGCGATTGAAAGAGGAAAGCAAACAGCAGTTTTAGTAAACGATCGCTATCAAGTAAAAATCATCTCCAGCGATCCAGATACATTTACAGCAGCCGATAGAGAAGCTTGGCTGAAGAAATTCGATCTTAGTGGTTTATCGCGAGTGTAAGTTTAGTAGTTAGTTGTTAGTTGTTAGTGGTTAGTTGTTAGTGGTTAGTTGGTAAATATAGGGAACAGGGAATAGGGAATAGGGAATAGGGAATAGGGAACAGGAAAAAGTCTAACTCATAACTCATAACTCCTAACTCATAACTCCTAACTCCTAACTCCTAACTCCTAACTCCTAACTCCTAACTCCTAACTCCTAACTCCTAACTCCTAACTAACTTAAATCTTCCCAGCAAAAAGTAAATAATCAAGGAGCCTACTATCATGAGTAAACCAGTTTTTGAATTGGTTGATGAATTACCAACTAGCGGTATTACCGTTTCGGTGCTAAATGCGCTAGATGGTATAACTCCAGGGCATTGGAAGAATACAGTCGGTTTCGTCAATACCATTAAAGAGGTAACTGGCGAAGAAGATGAAGATACAATACAAGCTGTTGGCGAACGAGCAATTTATTTATATAATGACCGTTCCCAAGGTTATCAAAAAGGTTTATGGCTTTACCAAACTGTTGACAGTACCGATAAAGCTTTGGGTACGGCGGCTTTGGCTAATAAGGTAAGCGGTAAAATTCCTTTGTTTGGCGGCTTAATAAATAGATTTACTCCCAAAGCTGATAAAGCACAAACTATCGATTTATCTTTGAAATTAATCGCCGAATTGCTAGCTTTTTGCAGCATCAACGGTATTCCTGGTGATAGCATTGGCGATTTTGTCTCATCTTTAGGTGAATACAGCGGTGAATCTTATATCCGTATGGTGGGATTAGTCTGCCTTGATGGTTTAATACCTTTAGGCCCCGATTTTATTCAACAAGCACAATCTGCACTCAACGGAATGAGTCCTAAAGAGTTAGAAGGTAATAATACATTCCAGCAGATGAATGATGCAATCCCCGGAAATAGCTCTGAAGGAAAACTAAACTTTATTGGCTCCAGCTTTGATTCAGTAAAAGGCTGGATGAGCAACACCGTATCAAATAACGATTTAACCCCTCAAAAAGTCACAAGTAAAATAAGCGGTTTTGTTGATTTTGCCGACGATAAATTAGATTATCTCGCCGCTTTCCTCGATCTCAGCACCAACTATTTTGAGCATACAGGCACCCAAACCCTGACAAAACGCTTAATCGATCGCGCTTACGCAGAAATTTAAGATTTTGATTGATTAAACATAGTTCGTAGTAAAGACTTTAGTCTTCTAAGGGCTAAAGCCCCAACTACGAACTTTTTTTAATTTCATATTTTTTAGATAAATAAGTCGGCACAAATAAACGATTACTATCTCACAAAATATAAATTACTATTAAACCCTTACCTCTACTGCCCACTCCCTACTCCCTACTCCCTACTCCCTCGTCTTAGTTAGGATTTTCAACGCCAACCAACCTACTTATCTCTCTTTATCTCTTTTCTCTACGCTCTCCGCGTCTAGTAAGGTTTTTTTATCATCAATCTTCTGCCGGGAAGAAAGTAATTAGCAATATTTTTTATTAACGATTAATTTTTATCAAAAGATAATTATGACGATAAATAATATTATTTTTAAAAAGTAAAAAATAAGCATAAAATAACCAGCTATTTGTTTAATTTCCGCTCTAAAAATGTAGCCATTAATAGATATGATTATTTGATTCATCATTGCTAGGAAAGAGTTTTTATCGCTCCAATGAATCAGCATCATATCGAAGTTAAGGTTTCTACAGATAAGTTCAAAAATAATATCAGCCACATTCGCGATCGCGTTAAGCCTTCTCAACTGTGCGTAGTCATGAAAGCTAACGCTTACGGGCATGGTTTGAAGCAATTAGCCCCTACAGCAGTGGCAGCAGGTGCAGACTATATAGGTATTTGTACTAACCCCGAAGCAACAATTATTCGCGATTTAAATTTAAACGTAAAACTGTTACGTTTGCGAATGGCTTTACCTGAAGAATTGCAAGAATCTATCGACTCTCTGAATATAGAAGAGCAAATAGGCAGCATCGAAGCCGCTAACTATCTTTCCGAAGCGGGAATAAAGCAAGGAAAAAAAACTCCCGTACATATCAATATCGATACGGGAATGGGTAGAAGTGGTTTTTTCTCTAATCAAATAGAGAAGCTCAAACAAGTTTGCGGGCTACCAGGTATTGAAATTGTCGGTATAATGACTCACTTTGCAAGTTCCGATGGCAAGGATTTAGCATTTACTCATCAACAAATAGAAGACTTTTGCAAAGCACGCGAAGTTCTCAAAGATTACGTAGCCCAAAAAGTATTAAATCATACTCACAATAGCGCCGCTACAGTAAGAGTAGCTAACGAAAATAATCGTTTAGTAAGAGTAGGAGCAGCTTGTTACGGAGTGCGAACATCCCAAGATTTTGAAAATCCCCCCGAATTGAAGCCCGTAATGTCAGTAAAAACCAGGGTTGCCCAAGTAAGAAAAATACCCAAAGGCAAAACAATTGGTTACGGCAGCTTATTTACAACTCAGCGAGATAGTTTAATTGCATCCTTACCAGTAGGTTTTGGTGAAGGTTATCCGCGATCGTTATTCAACAAAGGTATTGTTTTAATAAAAGGGCATCGCTGCCCCGTAGTCGGAAGAGTTTCCTTAAATATCACCACCGTAGACATTACCGATATACCAGAGCCAGTTAAATGGGGTGATGAAGCAGTATTAATAGGAACTCAAGGCTTTGAAGAAATCACCTTCGAGGAATTAGCAGATAAATTTGCCAGCGTACATACTGAAATCAACTTGATGGCAGGTTTTATGAATCAAGTAAGTTATGTGTAAGAGGGAGTAGGGAGTAGGGAGTAGGGAGTAGGTAGTAGGGAGTAGGGAGTAGGGAGTAGGGAGTAGGGAATAGGGAACCGGGAACCGGGAACAGGGAACAGAGGAAAAATTACCACCAATGCCCAATGCCCAATCCCCAACTACCAACTACCAACTACCAACTACCAATCCCCTAATTAATTCGTTCCTAGTCTCTGGCTAGGAATGCCTACATAGGGGATTGGGCATTGGGGATTGGGCATTGGGGATTGGGAATTAATTCGTTCCTAGTCTCTGGCTAGGAATGCCTACAGGGAGGCTCTGCCTTCCTGCTGTTTACGTTGGAGGCAGAGCCTCCTGTAATGCATTACAAGGCAGAGCCTTGTAACGAGACTGCAACTCATAACTCCTAACTCCTAACTCCTAACTCCTAACTCCTAACTCCTAACTCCTAACTCCCCATTTCCCTAATTAGGCAATTTCAAATTCGCTACAACAGCATTTAAATAAGGTTGAAAAACCGATAAATTTTCTAACTTTTCAAATTTACCAACTGATAAAGTTGGATCGAAAGCAGTATTAATTAAATAAAGTGCTTCGCCATCAAAAGCGACATAGCTTATATACTGCTTGCGTACACTGTTTTGTTTAAGCCCAGCAAAACCATAGCGTATTCCTTGAAGTTTACCTACACGTGCTGGCTGGGTTGGATAAGCAGAAAATAAGATACCATCAAATGTTTTAGCTGTTTTTGACTTTTCGTCGTAAACATATTTTCCTTTTTTAGCTAATAAATCATACCTTTGTTTTACCCAAGCATTAAGTGCAGTTGTTACTTGTGTAATATATTTAGGACTCTGATAATTTATATTTTGATCGATGGGAATACCAGCATTAAGCAGCATTGTTTGAAAATTAGGTTGGCTTTTCAAAGGTAAAATTCCCATTTCCACCGTACCTAAAAGTTTCTCATTCGCAGAAACACAAAGTAGAGAATCCTTATCCTGACAAGGATTAACTTTCCATCCCGGCGGCAGCGGAGCATCTTCTAATAAATTATTCCAAATATTATCTGGATTAGATTTTGTGGCTACTACAGTTGGTGTTGGTTTTGCCACCTTTTCTTGTGAGTCTTTATTCCCTGAGAAATAAGATGCACCTGCTGTAACTCCGATGGGAATTAATATCAAACCGAGCAATACATGATAAAGTCGTATCATTTTGTTTAAAAATAAAAGGTTATGAGTTAGGAGTTAGGAGTTAGGAGTTAGGAGTTAGGAGTTATGAGTTATGAGTTAGGAGTTAGGAGTTAGGAGTTAGGAGTTATGAGTTATGAGTTGAAATTATATATAGTCATTCCAAATAAAAAAAATAGATGGTAGTGCGAGCATCTTGCTCGCTAGCATCGAGCGAGCAAGATGCATGTCCTTTCGGACACACTGCGTTAACGCACTACGGAAATTAATTGAAATTATATAAATGCTAGTTACGATTTTAGATTTTAGTATTTAACTTAAGTTGCATTATTATCAATAATCAAGGAATTCTATTTCCTACTCTGTTGACAACTATGTAATTTTTTTTAATCTACTTAAGTTAGCCGCATCAATTTATTTATTTACAAGAAAGCCTCCGGCTTACAAGCTGATTGTAAATCAATTAAAACTCCTAACTCCTAACTCCTAATTCCTAACTCTCAACTCCCTACTCCCTACTCCCTACTCCCTACTCCCTGCTTAAAAATCCGTAGTTCCCAAAACGGTTTCATCTTCGGAATCATCATCTAATTCTAAAGGCATATTTGGCTCGCCTTCTGCGCTTTCAATTTCTCCTTCGTTAAAGCTATTGTGTACGATTTCTGTTATTTCGCCTTCAGTATCATCTGCTTGTGATTGATACGACAGTAAACGTTTAAGTTCCTCAAATTTATCTAAGGAGAATACGGCACCATTTGCAATAGCAATTTCTTTTTGAGCTTCGGCAATGATAGCTTGAAATAAGCAAGCGTTGGAAAGATTGGTTAAATCGAGATTTACTCCTAATAGGTTAGCACCCGTTAAGTTAGCGTTTGTAAGATTTGCGTTTGTAAGATTTGCGTTTGTTAAAGTTGTTTGTGTTAAGTCAGCGCCAGTTAGGTTTACATATGCAAGATTTGCTCCTGTTAAACAAGCGTCTCTTAACCGGGCATTTGATAAATCTGTATTAGCAAAGTTTATTCCGGCTAACATCGCTTGTGTTAAATCGGCTTTGACTAAATTGAGGAATGTTAAAGATTTTTCACCAATTCTTAGTCTGGTAATATCTGGATGAAAAAATGCTGTTTTCGCAATCAATTTTGCTACTGCTTGAGGATAAGATTGTGTTAACGAAAATGTATTTGAGCAAGGTGAGAAAGTGCTTTTTGTTTGTTTATAGCAAGCGCTGAGCAATAAAAATATATTTATGCCAACTGCTGCATTTATCTGTTCGACATTTAAAGGGTTTTGTAGTTGTTTAAAATAAGACCAAGCTTTATGTGCTATTCCTTCATCTAACCAACGTCCACCACAGTAAGAATACCAGAAAGGTTGCAGGCGATCGCACAGTAGTTGAAAGGAGAATTTTGATGAGTGAGAGTTTCGCAATCCTTGGATTATAAGCTGTTCAATTTCTCGCGTCAAAATGCCGTAGCCAAGTAATTGATAAAGATGCTCGGCAACAGATAGTGGAGAATCAAAAGTAAAAATAATTTCTCCGTAAGCGTTTTGAGTAAATTCGGTTAAAGCTTTTAATTGATTTACAATTGATGCTGCACAAAGGTATTCGCCGAATTTTGCATGGGAGAATTCTATTTTCGAGGGGGTCGAGGGGGAAGAGGGGGACGAGGGGGTAGAATTAATTTTCGTAGTGGGAGCATCTTGTTGCTTAGAGAAAATAGAATACTTGCTACTAACGGGTATATTCTTAAAATAAAATGCTGGTAAATGTTCAAAATCGCTTTTTAAATATATCTTGTTGTTTCTTGAATATAAAATTTGCAGTGCTACTGCTTGCATTTGATTAATTAATTCTTGAGGATGCTGATTTTTAATTAGTGAATTAACGGCTTCTGGAGTGCGATGAATATGCGTATTTATTGATGATGCTAATATTTTTTGACTGACGCTGCGAATTGGATAACCATAAAAACATTGATTCACACGTTGGTAAATCTTCCACAATACAACAGCGGTATTTGTGATTTGAGGATTGGTAGCAGATTCTAATATTTCATCATCAAGTAGCTCGTCGCGATGCAATACTGCTAATAAATACAGATAATAAGGTTGACGAACTAAATCTGCTAATAAAAAATGAGATTTGCGAGAAAAAGCCTTATTTTTTTTCAAAAATGTAAACAGGTTTTGAGAAACATTTATAGATTGAACTTTTGCCCAATTTGCAAACCATTGCTTCCACTCATCTTGCCCCCAAGGTTGAATTTTGATTCGACGTAATTCTGATGCTGCTTTGTTGATGATTTCTTCTAAAGCCCAGCTTTGAGAGGTTAAAATAATCTTGTGGTTAAACCGCGATTGAAACTGAATTAACTGTCGTGAAAATTCGGCGATCGCCCTTTTGTTTTCGGCGCAGTTAGGTAGTTCGTTTAATCCATCAAGTATCAGCAATAATTTAGTTTTATTCGTTTTATCTTTAAGCCAAGCAGATAAATTTACTTCGGGATTATCTACAAAAGCAGATTCCAAAGTTTCCATAAAATTCTCACCGCACAAAACATTACTAAGGCTAATATTTACCGGCATCCATTCTGGATAAAGTTTGTGGGCTATGCGAGCAGCTAATATTTGACAGAAACTGGTTTTTCCGTAGCCAGATTCCGACTCAATTACCGTAATAGTGTCTAAATCATCCAACTGCGAAACCACCCATTTCATCAAATCAACTGGCTGATGATTTCTTTTTACAGGTAAACCCGTGGGAGGAATATATATATCCTTAAGAGAAAAAGATTCTATTAACAGTGGCTTTCCAAGTTTTTTAATTAAACTTGCCCGATATTTTTCTTTATAAAAATTTATATCATCGTTGATTTGGTATTCTACAGAACCCAATTTTAAAAATTTTTGCAACTGAACCAATGTAGCTGCATTTTTACTTACAACCACAATCAAATGTCCCAAAAGTTTATGTTTTAATCGCCCAATTATCAACTCAGCTTCTGCTTCCAAAACATTATTAGCAACCAGCCAAGCTACAGCAATACGATTAATTCTTTCCACAAAAGAAGAATCAGCAACCGTCAATAGCGCTTCTTCCGCTTGCACATCACTAAGCTTTTCCTCTCGCAGAATTTTTATTAAAGATTGTAAACG
>JBCCLY010000159.1:0-7899 GCA_039026655.1 Cyanobacteria bacterium P01_C01_bin.38
AGAAAAACACCACACCGCACACAGCGTTCGTTACTCCCGTGGCTTAGAAGCAGACGCAGCCTGCGGACAGTTGCGAGCTAATAAGAAATAGGGGAGAGGGGGAAGAGGGGGAAGAGGGGGAAGAGGGGGAAGAGGGGGAAGAGGGGGAAGAGGGGGAAGAGGGGGAAGAGGGGGTAGCAAAAAAAAATTCTTAACTCCTAACTCCTAACTCCTAACTCCTAACTCCTAACTCCTAAATCCTAACTCCTAACTCTTAACTCCTAACTCCTAACTCCTAACTCCTAACTCCTAACTCCTATTTGTGTGCGTAAATACCGGGAGCGTAAGCTTCAATAACTTTGCCGGTGCGGGTGCAGTTAATCATTAAATAATCGCAATTATCACAGCTTGTATGACATATTTGCCTTTCTAAAATATAATTTCTTTCGCATTCATGACCACAATTTGGACAGCAGACTTTTTGTGTTATCTGCATTTTTAAATCTTTTTTCTCGTGCTTTTGTTGAGAAGGCACAGTTTCCAATTCTTTGGTATTCATGTAATTAATTGATAAAATCTTATAGAAATAAATCGAATATACTTTTTCTATCTGTTTGGTTAAGGTAACAAACCTCCTATGTTTTCTATTATCTCTTTACAGAAACCAGTTTCCATCTAACTTTAGATATAAAAACGCTTAATAGACTTGATTTACGTATTTCGATAAGTCGATCCTCGGTGCATATGCTTTGAGACTGCTTTATTTAATGTCATTATAAGATAAACCAATTTTATTGATAATCTAGAAAACATTATTATTTTTTAATAAGTTCTATTTAGAACAGGTTCATGGTTCAAGTTACGAAATATAAAGCCTAGTGACTATTTGATTAAGCTTGAAACCGATATATAGATAGAATTATTGTGAATTAGCAGAAAAACTAAAATATCTAAGCTTAATTAATTTAGGCTCATCAGTAGTTAGAATACTAAAAAAAATAATCAGAAAAGGGAATAGGGTTTGGGGGAATAAAAAATATTATTTATGATTAGTAAGTATGGAAAATATCAAAAATTATTCTCCCCCCTCTACCCCTTCCTCCCCCTCTCCCCATCCAAAATTCTGCCTAAAACAGATCGTGGTGCATAATTTCCACTCAACTCGAACCACATAGTAATAGTAGATTGCTTTGCAAAACCTTTAACAATCGTTAAAAATACTGTTGGTATCGCCGCATACTTACAGTAACAGCCCAGTTTACTGTTATCATTTCTCATGCATTTATAGCGATAAAAAATGAATAACGAAAACCACCGCGCTTATTGGCGGAAAAATGTAGCTTTAATTCGCAATCTTTTAATAGTTTGGGCTTTGGTATCTCTGGTATTTAGTATTCTATTAGTCGAACCTTTAAATACAATCCAATTTTTCGGCGTACCCTTCGGCTTTTGGATGGCGCAGCAGGGTTCAATTCTGGTATTTGTGGCGTTGATTTTTATTTACGCAATACAGATGGATAAATTAGATCGCGAACATAATATTAGAAGGTAGGGGAAAATGACGGTTGAAATTTGGACTATTTTGTTTGTTGGCGCTTCATTTTTAGCTTACGTTTACATTGGCTGGCAGTCTCGCATTAAAGATACTAAAGGCTTTTTTGTTGCCGGACAAGATATACCGCCCCTCGCTAACGGTGCTGCAACTGCTGCTGACTGGATGTCGGCAGCTTCGTTTATTTCGATGGCGGGAATAATTTCTTTCTTGGGTTACGATGGCTCAATTTACCTGATGGGATGGACTGGCGGTTATGTACTTTTAGCATTACTTTTAGCACCCTATTTAAGAAAATTTGGTAAATATACCGTACCTGATTTTGTAGGCGATCGCTACTATTCTCAGTTTGCTCGATTGGTTGCGGTAATAGCGGCTATCTTCGTTTCGCTAACTTACGTTGCCGGACAAATGCGGGGTGTTGGTATCGTTTTCAGCCGCTTCTTGCAAGTCGATATCAGCACGGGTGTAATTATCGGTATGGTAATGGTGGGCTTTTTCTCTGTATTGGGAGGAATGAAAGGTATTACTTGGACGCAAGTAGCACAATATTGCGTGTTAATCGTTGCTTATCTTATCCCTGCGGTTGCTATAGCTTTAGTTCTTACAGGAAATCCGATTCCGCAATTTGCGTTTACTTTCGGCGATATTGCAGATAAGTTAAATGCGGTTCAAGTTGACTTGGGTTTTCAGGAATATACCCAGCCATTCGCCAACAAATCAATGTTGGACGTGTTGTTTATTACCATTGCTTTGATGGTAGGAACCGCAGGTTTACCCCACGTAATCGTTAGATTTTACACGGTTCCCAACGTCCGCGCAGCTCGTTATTCTGCTGGTTGGGCATTACTATTAATTGCCATACTTTATACCACCGCCCCTGCGCTTTCGATGTTTGCTCGCTACAACTTAATTGATTCATTGCACGATAAAACTGTTACACAAGTACAGCAATTAGATTGGGCAAAAAAATGGGAAAGCACCGGATTATTAGCATTCGACGATAAAAACGGCGATGGCAGGTTGCAGTTAACCCCAGAAGAAACAACCAACGAAATCACCATCGATAGAGATATCATCGTACTTTCCACCCCAGAAGTCGCCAAACTTGCACCTTGGGTAATTGCTTTAGTAGCCGCAGGAGGTTTAGCAGCAGCTTTATCTACAGCATCCGGTTTACTGCTAGTAATTTCAAGCTCCATCGCTCACGACGTTTACTTCCGAATGATAAACCCCCACGCATCGGAAAGTAGACGGGTATTCGTCGGCAGAATCATGGTAGGTTTTGCTTTAGTAGTAGCCGGATACTTTGGCGTAAACCCACCAGGATTTGTAGCGCAAGTAGTAGCATTCGCCTTCGGTTTAGCAGCAGCCAGCTTCTTCCCCGCCATATTTTTGGGAATATTTGACAAACGTACAAATAGAGAAGGTGCCATCGCCGGAATGTTAACCGGTTTAATTTTCACCACAGCCTATATCATTGGCGTAAAATTTGCCGGAATGCCCACATGGTTTTTCGGCGTTTCCGCTGAAGGAATCGGTACATTAGGAATGGTAATTAACTTAATTGTCACCTTAATAGTTTCGCGTATAACACCACCACCACCAGCAGAAATTCAAGCCTTAGTAGAAGACTTACGCAGCCCAGTTGTGGAAGAAGAAACACCAACGGTGGTGCATTAAAAAAGGGTAATGGGGCATGGGGCATAGGGCATAGGGCATGGGGCATAGGGCATAGGGCATAGGGCATTGGGCATAGGTAATAGGTAATGGGAAGACAAAGAGAGATCGTAAACCATTTGTAGTGGGAGCGTCTCGCTCCCTAGCTGTTTCTAATTACCAATACCAATCCTCAATTAACAACTACCTACTACCACTTACCAACTACCAATCCCCCATGCCCAATCCCCAATGCCCCATCCCCAATCCCCCATGCCCAATCCCCCCATCACTCCTCAACCCTATACCCAAATTCCGCCAACCTAATCCTTGAATGTCGCCATTTTGCTTGTACTCTGACAAATAATTCTAAATAAACTTTGCCTGCAATCAACTTTTGGATTTGTTGTCTGGCGGCGCTGCCAATAGATTTAAGCATTGCTCCACCTTTGCCAATTAGAATGCCTTTTTGAGAATCGCGCTCGACGTTTATTGTTGCCAGCACGCGGGTTAATTTGGGGGTTTCTTCTACTAAATCGATGCTGACGGCTACTGAATGGGGAACTTCTTCGCGAGTTAACAGTAAAATTTGTTCTCGAATTAGTTCACCCATAATAAAGCGCTCGGGTTGGTCGGTAACTAAATCGGGTGGATAATAATATGGCCCAGGTTCTAAATTTTTAATTAATGCTTTTTGTACTTGTGGCAATCCATCGCTGGTTTTAGCAGAAAACTTTACTGTTTGCCATTCTCCAGCCTGCGCTAACTCTAAATAACTTTCATCTATCGATTGAAAATCTTCAGGTTGACAATCTATTTTATTAATACCTAAAATTATCGGCGTAGTGGTACGTTCAAGTAAGGAAGCAATATATTTATCACCACCACCGCAAACAGTACTTCCATCAACTACAAATAATAAAACATCAACAGATTCGATGGCGATTTTAGCATTCGTTACTAAAACTTCCCCCAAGCGATGATGGGGTTTATGAATTCCTGGTGTATCTACAAAAATCATTTGCGCTTCTTCTGTAGTTAAAATACCGCGCAATCGATTCCGCGTAGTTTGAGCAACTGGTGAAGTAATCGCAATTTTTTGACCAACCAGTTGATTCATTAAAGTAGATTTACCGACATTCGGACGACCGATAATACCGATAAAACCCGATTTAAATCCGGGAGGAGCGGTAGGAATCAGAACTTCTCCTGGAATGGAAATGTTGTTATCTTGGGTACTATTCACTTAAATCAATTATCAGTTATCAATGAACAATTATCAGTGATTTTATTTTTCGATTGGAAATGAAAGATAAGTTCTATTTGGCAAGACTTTCAAATATAAATATTGTTAGTTGCAGTCGCTCAGTTGTTGATAGAACAAGAATTAATTGCTTGTAAACTTCTTTGAGTGCAGTTTCAAGAATTAATCCTTCTGCTTTTAATCCTAGCTCAATTGACGAATGTTTTAACTTTATTCACGCACGGATAACAGTAATAGAGCGTTGATTTTTAGTAATAACAATTTCCGTTGATAAACGTGATTCGATTGGTAACGAATTTTTACGTCGATCAAAGACAAGTAACCAACCTTGATTTAATCCCAAGCGCGCCAAATAGGATTCTAATTGCTCGATTCCTTGTTCTTGGGGGTCACGTTTTTTTTCACGCCATACTTTTAATTCAATACCAAGAGTAGTAGAACCATATCTTAAACATAAATCCATTCTGTCACTACCGATAGCATATTCGCGTTCTAAGGTTCCACCACCATTCACAACGCGATGCAAGAAAGCCATTAATACTAAGTGGGGTGCGATTTCATGATATCCAGTGCTACCTAATAATGGTTCTCCATGCTGTCGCCAGAACTTAATAAAAGCTTCGAGTAAAGCATCTTTATTTAATTCCCCTGATTGAGTTAACCAAGTTGGTGCAATCATTGGTAGGGAAGCCATTGGTGTCACCGTCAATACTCTGGGTAAAACCTCGCGATAAATAGGATTTGCAATTGTTAATCCACCTTGGGGATGCATTTTACACAAACCCAAATCAATTACAAATTGAATATCGTCGTTAGGTATATCTCCTAATTCCAATCCAGCCAACATTGGCTCAATAATTGCTTTTATCCTTGGTTCCCGTAAGCGTTCGGCTAAACTATCAAGATGGGTGTCTCGACGAGCAATTAATATTTCTTTAGCTTCTAAAATATGCTCTTTTGTAATAGCAATACTTCTATCCCTAACCATTTTTTCTACAACTTCCTTAGCTAATGCATTTACTAACCAAGGTTGTCCCTGAGTTAAATCGAAAGCTGTTGCGCTTGCTTCGGGGGTGAAAATTTGTCCCGTATCTTCGGTATGTTGTTGGTATAACTCTACAACTTCTGAGGCGTTGAAATTTCTTAGGGTAATCGAACTAACTTTGATATTAAACGGACTGGATGTATTTAATCGGTCACTACCACCGGATGCCACCTTATAATCGCGCACATCTCGTAAACCAATTAATCCTACAGAAGACGGAAAATTTTCTGGACGATTGGGATAACCATCGCGTAATTGCCGTAACACCGATATTAGTGTTTCGTCTTGTAGAGAATCAATTTCATCGATAAATATTACTAAAGGTTTCGTTGAAGCTTTTGCCCAAGCCTGGAAAAAAGTTCTAATTCTACGTCCTGGTTCTTCTTTTTGCCATTGATTTAGAACGGGTGGCTGTAATTGATCGGGCAATCGAATCGAAATTGTATCGTACCAAGTTCCTAGAATTGCTAATTCCGCCGCACTGGGGTCATTATTAAATGCACTTCCGACTTCTACCGATACCATTACAGCAGCGTAGCGTTCACTTGCGGTAAGTTGTTGCGCTAACGATAACATGGCGGTAGTTTTACCCGTTTGTCGCGGTGCGTGAACGACAAAATAACTTTCTTGTTCGATAAGCATTGACAAGTCAGGTAGCCGACTTGTGGGTGACAGCATATAGTGTTTGTCTGCTCTACAAGGACCAGCAGTGTTAAACCAGCGAGACATTTAATGGTTATAGTTAGCGGACACTTTGAGTTTAGACGATTTTGGGGAAGGGGATTTTTTTAATTGAGGAGACTCGAACTAAACATATAGCAATACGCACGATGAGTCGTGAGAAAGCTAGGTGCCAGAAACCCGGTTTTTCCAAAAAACCGGGTTTCTAAAATCTCACTTCGGGATTTAGGAGTGCTATAGGTATAAACTATTGTTGTTTTTACGTATTTTAAATATTATCGAAAAATATTACCAAGAAGATTTCAATATATGCTTATTAATATGGTTCTAGATGTTCATCAAGTTTAGAAGTTACTTAAAAAGTCGATAGGAGCAGCAAAAAAACTATGGGCGATCGCCTACCATCACAAAAATTTTCTAGCTACAGTTACGCTCTTACCAATCCCCCATGCCCAATCCCCCATTCCCAAATTTTAAATAATCCCTAATACAAACTCACCTTCATTAACAGCTTGATTAGCAGAAACATCGAACACAAATCCATCTCGATCTGCAAAAATATCTACCATTGTAGGTAATTTACCTTGTTTATTAAAACTGAGAATTTGATAAAGTTGTTTTCCTGCTTTTACTTCCGTACCAAGAGCAACTCTAGAATTAATCATCCCACCAACGGTTGCATAATATTTTGTTGCTTTACTTTTAGTTTTAAAATTCATCTGATGATTCCGTTGTGGAATATCATCTAATTTCAAATATGAAGCTAAAACACCTTTTTGTTTTAAATAATTTTTTATCCCTCGAACGCCTTTTGTAACTGACTCGGGAATCATTTCCATTCCTCTACCAAGTTCTAGCGTCCAAGCTTCTACATCAAATTTTACCGTTCTACCTAACTGTAAAAAACACTTTTCTAGCGCCAACCAAGGTTTAATAAAAGCTTCGTCAAAGGCATCTCCGTCATATTCATCTAATAAAATGCCAAAATCGAGCAGGAAAAATTTAGCGCTCTCTTCTCTATTATCAAAATAATAAAGATAGTCTAAGCCTTGATTTGTCGAACTATGAATATCAATCAAGTAATCTGCATCTAAGCTAAGAGACTGTAATTTGTAACTAAATTTATCGGTATAAGGTACCCCGTAATCGGAATTAATATCATATGAGAGATTGACAAATTGCTGTTTAATTGCATCTAAAAAATTATTTCTAATCTGCTCTAAATCTAAATCAAGTTGAGATTGAGCGAATGCTAATAATAAATTTTCCCTATCGTTACTAACTTCAGATATATCTTTCTCAAAATCCCAAAAAATACGATTCCAATCTTTCGCTTCATAAGCAGAATATCTACCAGAAGAAAAATGATGAGAGCGTTGATTAGTTCCCATCGGATTACAAACGGGAAGCAGCCAGATTTCTCCAATTAAATCTGTATTATCCAGCATCCATAAAAACTCAATTAGCTGATGTATAACAGCATTTCCCACAATTTCCGCACCATGAAGGTTCGATTGGATGTAAACTTTTTTGCCGGGATTCGCACCAATAAATTTATAAACTTGTAGCGAGAAAACATCGCCAGAAGCCATTTGACGCAGAGGAATTGTGGAAATAATAGGGAGCATTAATGATTAAATTAGTTGTTAGTTGTTAGTTGTTAGTTGTTAGTGGTTAATTGTTAATTGTTAATTGTTAATTGTTAATTGTTCACTGCTC
>JBCCLY010000160.1:0-7864 GCA_039026655.1 Cyanobacteria bacterium P01_C01_bin.38
ACACCGGAGCAAAAGAAGCCATTACCAGATTTACCAGCAGAATTGCACCAGGTAATGAAAGCGATTTCTTCAGAATCGTTGCCCTTTGATTTTATAATTCAACAAACGAAAATGCCAGCTTCAGAAGTTTCTAGCGCTTTACTGCAATTGGAATTAATGGGATTAGTTTCGCAACTTCCAGGAATGCGATATCAGAGGAATTGAGATTTGGGGATTGGGCATTGGGGATTGGGCATTGGGGATTGGGCATGGTAAATCTATCTGGTTGTATCCGTTAAATTCTTGTGGTACAGGCATTCTTGCCCGTCTGTATTTCAGCAAAAATGTTTGTATTGCACTCAACTCCAAAGGGAATAGGGAACAGGGAATAGTTAGGAGTTAGGAGTTAGGAGTTAGGAGTAGGGAATAAAAGTATTTGTAGTGGGAGCATCTTGCTCCCTTGTAGTTTTCCAATGCCCTATGCCCAATGCCCTATGCCCAATCCCCTATGCCCAATCCTCTATGCCCAATCCCCAATCCCCAATCCCCAATCCCCAATCCCCAATCCCCATTTAAAAATTATCCTTCATCCCCCGCAAGCGCCCAAATGTTTCTACTGACTCGCTACTTTTTGTCGCGGATTGTAATGCAGGTTGTTCCCATCTGAGAAATGGATTGGTATGTTTTTCGACTTTTAACAATGAGGGAACGGTAGCTTCATTCTGGCTGCGATGTGCTTTAACTTGCTCAAATCGCTTTTGAAGTTCGGGGTTTTCACTATCTACCGTGATGGCGAATTTTAAATTGTTTAAAGTATACTCGTGAGCGCACCAAACTCTTGTATTATCCGGTAAAGCGCGAATTTTACTCAGGGAATTTACCATCTGCGCTGGTGTTCCTTCAAACAGTCTGCCGCAACCACCAGCAAATAAAGTATCACCACAGAATAATTCTCCCGAATCTCCGTAATTTTCGGGAGGAAAGTAGTAAGCTATATGAGCGCGAGTATGTCCGGGGACAAATAAAACTTCACCAGTACGATTGGTAAAAGAAACACGATCGCCATCTTCTAAGAATACTTTTTGTCCGGGAATTCTGCCTTTATCCGAGCTTCCACCGTAGACTGTTACTTGTGAAAATTTTTGAATTAATTCTTGATTACCACCTACATGATCGTAATGGTGATGGGTATTAAAAATTGCGATTAATTCTGCTTTGAGTTCCTGGAGTTTATTTAGTACGGGTTTTGCTTGGGCTGGATCGACTACAGCAGCAATGTTTTGTTTATCATCGTATAGCAGAAATATGTAATTGTCTGAAAGTACTGGTAAACGAAATACCTGCATAACTATAGACTTCCTAATTTTGATTTATTCACCCCAGAACTAGTTTAGCGAAATGAAAGGTTAAATTAACTTTACATCTTGCATCGATAGCAGAAACCCGGTTTCTTGTCAGTCAAATAACGACATAATAGTGTTTTCACGAATAGAAACCGGGTTTCTTTGGGCTTCTTGATAAAATCGGTTTTGTTAATACCTTGTTTTCGCTTTCTTGTAATCTTGATTTAGTCCTCTTTTAGAGGACTTTTGCTATTAGCTGGGGGTTTGCAACCCCCAGTGGTTTTAAAAATGATATTTAACTACAGCTATAGAAACCGGGTTTCTTTGGTATTTTTGAGAAAATCGGTTTTGTTAATACCTTGTTTTCACTTTCTTCTAATCTTGATTTAGTCCTCTTTTAGAGGACTTTTGCTATTAGCTGGGGGTTTGCAACCCCCAGTGGTTTTGAAGATAATACTTAACTAAAGCTATATCGCACAGAATCTAACCGTAATAATACTCAATAAATAATATAATCCTTTGAGTTTTTCTAGAACTATCAGTAAATTCGCTCTAGGATAAGTTACAAACGTGAAGTTAGACTATGAATTGTATTTTCTTAGTATAAAGATTGTCTTGATTACCGTTTTATATCTGAACTAAAACATCGTTAATATTTGCTCTACCTTTAAGATGTTAATTCTTTCTAAATACGGTTCAGTTATTAGTTATAGTTCAAATTTAGCTGTATCTACTTAGAGAAAATATAAATCATAAGATTCATCGTAAATTAGAACTAGTTTATCTACCTGCGTTGTAAAAATACTCGCGGATTAAAACGAACTGGATGTTTTTTAGCAGTAATTTTACATAAACCAATTATACAATTGTGACATATGTATTAATTGATCGGTGATATTTCTGTGGAAAAAGCTTTACAACTCAAGTTAAATTTAGTTGGTAATTTTCAATTATCAAACTCCGAAAAAATAATCATGAATTTGAGTCATTTTATAGACTAAAAACTATTAATAAGACTTGAACTTTCTTAATAAATGAAAAATTTAGCAGATAAAATATATGTATAATCAAGTTCGTCAGACTCTTAAGCAACTAATCAACAATGTTCGTTACCCAAAGCGGATTTTAGTTGTCCGACAAAGCGACCATCAGTCAACATATAATGATTACTTTCTTTATTGGGTTAGCCAAAATTTTCCTGAAGCAGCAAACTTATTTGAAGTTCACTATCTTCCAGGTTGTAAAATTAGTAATTGGGACCGCTATGGTCTATTTTTACCTTGGTTGCAAGACCCTTTAAAAGAAAGATTTTCTCATATTTATCAAGAAGCGAAACTATTAGAAGCAGAATGTTCATCGCGTAATATTCCAATTATTAATCCCGTCGATACACATTCAAGTTCAATTAAATCAGTTGCAGCGAAAATGATTCGGGATGTGGGTATTCGCACCGCAGAAACAATAAAAATTACCGATGTAAAAGAATTCAAAAAAACATTAGGAGGATTATCAGTACCTTTTTTAATTCGTGAAGATTGGGTGCATGGTAGTGAAAGCTTTTTAATCCAAAATCGCGATGATTTAGATGATGTTCCTTTCGAGCGATTTATTGCTCCTATTGCAGTAGAATTTATTGATACCAAGGATGAGGAGGGTTTGTATCGTAAATACCGTTACTTTGCGATTGGTGATGTGGGTATTCCTGGGCCATTAATGCTTTCTCACGGTTGGGAAGTACGCAATAATCAGCGGGTACTAGCTGAAAAACAAAAGGCAGAAGAAATTACTTATTTTAGTGGTGAAGATCCAAACCACGAAAAATTACAGCAAGCACGCAAAGCATTAGGTTTTGATTACATGGCTTTTGATTATAGCTACGACTTAGAAGGAAACATGGTTGTTTGGGAACCTAATCCTTTCGCAGTAATCTGGAGTTCAAGAGAACCATATCAGATGCCATCAATCGATCGCATATATACAGCACTACTCAAGTTTTATTTAGAGCGTGCAAATATCTCGATCGAAAAACCAACTATTGCTAGCAAATAAGCTTCTTTTCTGGTGCATCGACAATTACCTAACTATAATAAACAAGTTCCGGCTTTCTACTTAGTAGCAATCGGAATATTCTTAATCGTAAAAGTGTTTAACCAATGACTCCAGTTGTTTCAATCGTTGTTACCTGCTTTAACCAAGCTGGTTTTCTAAAGCGCTCGGTGAAAAGCGTACTTGCACAAACATTTACAGACTTAGAATGCATAATTGTAGATGATGGCTCTACCGATGACACTCAAAAAGTCGCCGAGCAGTTAAAAAGTTTAGATTCACGAGTTAGCTATTATTATAAAGAAAATGGTGGGGTATCCTCATCGCGGAATTTTGGCTTTAAAAAAGCACAAGGTGAATGGATTCAGTTTTTAGATGGAGATGACTGGATTCACGAAGATAAAATTAGATTTCAGTTAAGTTATTCTTCTCAAGAAGATAACGATAATACTGCATTTTATGCAGATTATGAACGCGTATTTATAGATAAAGATCAAAATATTATTGACAGGCAAGAAAATATTATTGGTTCTTTAAATTCAGAAGAGTTAACTAAACGTTTGCTTATTCCAGACTTTTTAGCTAATTCTCCATTTCCTTTACTTCAGCAATGTTTGCTGATGCATAGAACTGTTCTGGAAAAGAAAACGTTTGATGAGAAGCTTAAAGCTCTCCAAGATAGAGATTTTACAGTAGATTTGGTGGCATTAGGTGTAAATTTTGTATATACGCCAATTGTCGGAGCATATTATACAAAACATCAGTCAAATAGAACTAATAATTGGTCTTACATGAAAGACTATTATATTTTGTTCTATGAGACAGTTATTTCAAAGCACAAAAATTTGATTCCTTTATGTCAAGTGGGAATCAATTTTCTTTTGAAAGAAGCAATTAGAGACAAAGAGCATCAGAATTTCTCTCGGCTGGTTAAAATGATTCTTCCTCCTTTCGAGTTATTAAATAAAAGAATCAAAATTCGCCACGTATCTGTTATCAAATTATTATATTTATTTAGGTTGATCGTTCCCAGCTTTTTGATTTATGAGAAAGCCAGAGGACCGCGATCTAAAAAAGTTATCTATCATTTTAATCAATTGTTTGGCAGTAAAGTAAAGGCTGTTGGGGCTGGGGAATAAGGAATAGAGAACAGAGAATGTATGCTGGTGTTTTTCTGCATTCTGCCGAGTAATTTTATAGCATAAAAATCAGTAAAATATAATGAAAAAGAAGGTTTCATTAGTAGTTAGCGATTTAGCTGGAGGCGGAAGCGTTCGGGCTTTTTTACTGGCACAAGTATTAAAGAAAATTGATTATGATGTTGAGGTTGTAGGGTTTTTATTTGGCAAGGAATTGTATGCTTTACCTCCTTCTCAAATACCAATTGTTGCGGTTGAAGGTACGAATTATCCCAAGTTTTTTAGCTCTACTCGTCAACTTTTACAAAAGCTAAATGGCGATATTATTTATGCCGTAAAGCCTAAGCCAACAAGTTTTGGCGTATCTTTATTAACAAAACTTGGTCGCCGTCGTCGCCCTTTAATATTAGATATGGATGATTGGGAGCTTAGTTGGCATGGTGGTGATGAATGGAAATATCGTCCAAATCCTAAGCAATTTTATCGAGATATTTTTAAGCCTAATGGGGAATTAAAATTTCCCGATCATCCTTTGTATCTTCAGTGGATAGAAAAGTTGGTGCCGAATGCCGATGCCGTAACTATAGATACTCAATTTCTGCAAAACCGCTTTGGAGGTATTTACGTACCTAACGGTAAAGATACGGAAATGTTTTCTCCTCATAACTATGACGCGGAGGCTAGTAGAAAACGCTACGGTTTAGAAGGGTACCGAATTCTGATGTTTCCTGGGGCACCACGACCCCATAAAGGTGTTGAAGATGTTTTAACTGCGTTAGATAAGTTAAACCAGCCGGATTTAAGAGTTGTGATTGTTGGTGGAAGCCCATACGATGACTATGACGATCGCCTAATTGAAAAGTGGGGACGTTGGATTATCAAGCTGCCAAAGTCGCCGGTAGAGTCAATGCCTGAAATTGTAGCAGCGGCTCACGTTGTGGTTGTTCCCCAGAGAGATACTTTAACAGCTCGCGCTCAATTTCCATTGAAGCTATCAGATGGAATGGCAATGGCTAAACCTGTATTATCAACTCGTGTAGGTGATATTCCTGACATTTTAGGCGATACTGGTTATTTAGTAGACCCCAATTCCCCAGACCAAATTGCCGAGCAGATTGAACTAATATTTAATAATTTAGAACAAGCTTCTCAAAAAGGTGAGCGGGCAAGAGAGAAATGTGTAGAAAAATATAGTTTAGACACTATGGCATCTACACTATCTCAGCTAATTTCGAGTCTATAATCGTCAGGGTTGGCAACAAATTACATTTACAAACAGGACTTTTCCTTCTATTGCTCCATGTCTACAAATAAGCTACTTATTAGATTTGCAAAACCTTATCCTGGCTGGATTATCCTGACAATAATTTTAGGATTTTCAGGAGCTTTATTTAATGGAGTTGGTACCACACTAATTGTCCCAGTAATTTTAAGAATTGTCGGACAAGAAGTTGAGTTAGATGGTGCGCCTCCGATTATTAAGGTAATTTTGAATCCGTTTGATAATCTTTCGGAAGATTATCGACTTGGGTTAATGGCAGGGACAATTCTATTAACAATTATTTTTAAAAATTTAGCAAATTATGCCAGTGCATTAACATCTAGTAGTTTGACACGCAGGATAACTACAGATATACGTCAGGCAGGAATAAAGCTATTACTAGATATTGATATTGATTATTACTCCAAAATGAAAGTTGGCGATTTAATCAATCGTCTTGGTGGAGAAACTAGCCGTGCTGCGAATGCCGTGCGTTTGTTTGTCAGGCTAGTAACTTTAGGAATTACAATCTTAGTTTTTGGTGCAATTTTAATCTCTATTTCTTGGCAATTAACCATTGCAGCTACGGTATTATTATCTTTAGTAGTTATAGTAAACCAGTATGCGATTATTCGTTCCAAAAAGTTTGGTAAGCAGTTAAGCCAAATATCAAAAGGATATTCTATCGCTATGCTAGAAACTTTAAATGGAATACGTTTAGTCAAATCAACTGGTAATGAAAATAAAGAATTTAAAAGAATCACGAAGCTAATTAAGAAACGAGAAGAGGCGGATTTTAAATCTCAGCTTAACTCTGAAGCTATCGCACCTATTAGTGAAGTAATGGGTATTTCGGCTTTATTAGGAATTGTGTTTTTAAGTAGGGTTATTTTTCGCGACCAACTTTCATCAGTCTCGGCAATACTACTGACGTATTTATTAATATTATTAAGAGTATTGCCATTAATGTCTCAATTAAATACCTTACGCAGTAACCTTGCCAATATTACTCCTAGCATCAGTATTGTTACAGAGTTTTTAGACACAACAAATAAACCGTTTATGGGTAACGGTGATATTAGTTTTAACAAGCTAGAAAAAGGAATACATTTCAATTCTATTTCCTTTAATTACCCAGGGCACGACAAATTAATACTTAAAGACGTAGATTTATATTTGCCTCGCGGTACTACTTTGGCTTTAGTAGGAGGCTCCGGTGCAGGTAAATCCACTTTAGCCGATCTTTTACCAAGGTTTTACGACCCAAATTCAGGTAGTATTACTATCGATAATACCGACTTACGAGAATTTAATATTCAGTCGCTGCGAAAATCAATGGGAATCGTTTCTCAAGACACCTTCCTTTTTAACGATTCCGTCAGAAATAACATTGCCTACGGAGAAATTCAAATTAGCGATGAAGAAGTAATTTCCGCAGCCAAACGCGCCAACGCCTACGAATTCATCACCAAATTGCCCAAAGGATTCGATACAGTAATTGGCGATAGAGGAGTAATGTTATCTGGAGGGCAAAGGCAAAGACTAGCCATAGCAAGAGCTTTGGTACAAAATCCAGAAATACTGATTCTCGATGAAGCCACCAGCGCATTAGATACCGTTTCCGAAAGATTGGTACAGGAAGCCATCGATGACTTGAGTCGCGATCGTACTACTTTGGTAATAGCGCACCGTCTTTCTACCGTGCAAAAAGCCGATCAAATAGCGGTTTTAGATCGAGGCAGCGTTATGGAAGTAGGAACTCATCATGAACTTTTGCAGAAAGATGGTTATTACAAACGACTTTATTTAATGCAGTTTGGCTCCGAAGGAGAAACAGAAAACAACCGCGAGCAAAGTTTGGCAAAGGTATCTTATGAAATGCGAACCCGGTTAAATTCTACCATCGGTTTTCTGCTGTTATTGCTAGAGGATTCAGCCAAAAATGCCAAAGAAAAGCAAGAATTATTAGAAGAATCTTACAAATCTGCTTGGAAAATCCTTAGTTTTGTCGATGTTTTTGAAGACATAGTTAGCTTGAAGAAAAGCTGGCAGTTAGTTACCACTGTAGGAGAAAGCAGCAGTGGATTAGATGGAGA
>JBCCLY010000161.1:0-7805 GCA_039026655.1 Cyanobacteria bacterium P01_C01_bin.38
AAGAGCTTGTTGGTAGAGACTGGCAACTTGTTGCGCTAAGGAAGGATTGTCGGTATTTTTACGAATTTCATTCAGCGCTCTAGCTAAAGGTAAAATCGCGTCTTCTCTATTCCGTAAAGGATCTAATACTGCTAAAGCTTCTGCTTGTTGTTTGTTGGCAATATACGCTTGAGAAAGTTCCGCACGAGCAAGTATGGCTAATTGATCGATAGTTTCAGAGCGCTGTAGCTGGCTTTCTAATATTGCTATAGATTCTTGAGGATTCCCAGTTTTACGTAAAGTCAGAGCGTAAGCAACCGCAGCATAATCGGTTATTTGTTTTCCACCGGCTTTATAGCGGTTAAACAATTCCTTCGCTTTTTGATAATCGCCACTGTAACTGTAAGTTTGAGCGGCTCCGATAACTGCTTCTGGTGTAGGATTATTCGCCAACACTATTTCAAAGTCGGCAATAGATTTACTGAATTGTCCTTGATAGGAATAAAGTAGAGCGCGGTAATAACGACTTTGCACTTCACCGGGATTTATTTCGAGCAAAGTATTGAGAGCTTTGATACCGCGTTTGTTCCATTCGGGACGATAGGTACCCATCATGCCCACAATTCTTAAGGCTGCTTGGTTGCTCGGATCGATCGCTAACACTTGTTGATAAGCTTGAAACGCATCTTCGATTCGTCCGGCTCGGTTGTAAGCAATAGCTAAACCTAGTCTGGCTTGTAAAGATTGGGGATTGCTTCTTAGAGCTTGTTCAAAGGCTTTTATTGCATCATCTACCCATCCTTTTTTGAGCAAATTGTAACCCTTTTGCGTTGCTCCCGATGATTGAGCCTGTACGGGTTCTATATTATTTAAAGTCGCTAATACGATCGGACAAGTAAAAACAAATAAGTGAAAAGGTAGCAAAGAAATTCCCGCGATGGTTTTACTTTGCTTTTTTTGTTTTTGCTGCCATAAATTAGCTTTGTAGAATAGGTTCAAGTTTAGCTTGTGATTCATCGAGTCATTCTCCCTCTTGGAGTTACATCAAACTCTGATTTAATCCTCACACCGAGAACTGTTTCGTTAAAGTCATCTCTTCCTTGCACGGAAAAACCCAATCGTAAATTGTCAAGAAACTGAAAATCGTAATAAAGCTCTAATACATCAAGCTGCTTTCCTTCACGCTCGTCTTCGTTGGATAAAGCGCGTCCGTAAGCTAATCCCAATCTGTCATCGGGGGTAAATAAATCTAAGAAACTAGCGCCGAAAACATATGTATCTGCATCTTCTCCTAAGTCTCTATTTTCGTAACGCCCATAGCGTCCAAATAAACCTAGTTTTAATTTAGGAATAAAAACTTCAGCGTTCAAACCGTATGCTTCTTCTCTATCATCTTCCAAAACTCCAAACTCACCGTTTCCACGATCGATTTGAAAGCTTTGGGGAAAAGAATCGCGATTTCCACCATCTCTTGCAGTACTGTAAGTACCGCGAATAATCGCATTACCGTAGCGAACTCCGATTTCCCCAGCAAATGCATCCAAACTAAATTCGCTCAGAGCATCAGACGATGAAAAAACAGCAGCTTTAGCGTCAATATTATCCGTCACGCTCCAGTTAACCAACAGTCCAGGCTTTGAACTTATACCTGTCGATGCTAAAGCTGGATTAGTTTGGAATACCGGATTGAAAAACTGGCTAGCTCCATCTTTAGCAAAGCTATTGCGATCGAAATAAGATGTCAAATCTAGCTGCCCAACTGCAAATCGTAGATTAGGTAAACCCGTCAAAGATGTTGCTAGGTAAAGTTCATTGATATTCAAACCTTCCCGCCGAGAATCATCAAACGAGCTACCCTCACTCGTTAAATCCAACGTTGCACCAAACAATACTTGAGGAGTCAGGGGATAAGTTCCACTAAGTCTAGCTCGTGCTGAAGTATCATCTCCTTGAGTTATATAAACACCTTCGACTCTTAAAGAAGATTCCTTTAAAGCCGCACTGCTTCTTAAAGGATTTAATTCGTTATTTTGTGGAACTAATGGAGCCTGCGAACTTCTTGAAGGTGCCCGTGTCGAAGGGGCTGGAGTTAGTGGAGCAGTTGGACGCATCCCCCCTTGAGAATTCAGCAGCGTATTAAAAGTAGGTGTTGCAGTTACAGAAACTGAAGGTTGCTTTCTGCGGTAAGCTTCAAGCATTTGTTCAAATGTCGGTGCATTTGAAGAGCTATTAATTATAGGGTTGAAAGATGGATTTCTAGTTCTGGAATTTAGTAATTGATTGAATGTTGGTGCATTTGCTGCGTTCGATTGCTGCGGAGTAGTACCTGGAAGTGGTGGTAAAGGAGCAACAGTCGCGCTCGCATTAAAGTTAGGAGAAGTAAATTCTAAACTGCTACCTGGAGGTGCTGGTAATGGAACAGCCTGAGCGTTCAATTGCCTTGCTTCATAAATCCCTGTTTGAGGACCACCTATAGACTTTACATTTCTTTCTACTGCTGTGGATTGCTCTACTGGGCGTTTGGTTTTACCACTTATCTGTTCCTGAATAAAACTATTCTCTAATTGCTTAATATTCTCTAAGGGTAAATACCGTTCTACTTTTTGACTGGGTAAAGTAGCACGAGTATTAGAAACATTTGGTGGTGGTGGAACAGCTTTTAACTTAAGCTTTGTTCTCCCCCTCGGTATCGACGATTGCGGTACTTGCAGTAAGTCTAATGAATGCGAATGTTTACCTTGTTGCTGCGGAGATACTGTTTGAGCTTGCGAACTATTACTTACACTCAAAGTTCCTAACATGGAAATAGAAGCAGCACAAAACAGGGCACAAGGTTTGTGTTTATTCCATTCTTTTATCAAATTATATTTTTCACGCTCTAGTATTTTAGACTTCATTACCCCAATTAACGTATTAGTAAATATTTAGCTTGTATAATGTCGCCACTTTAACAAATAAAATTCATATCATCGAGGGGATAATACGTAGTTTGTAGAGCCAGTAAAATTACAATAAGACTTGGTAAAGATACTCAATTTGTAGATAAATTTAGGCAAAATAGATAAAAACGCGGTAATTACAGATTTAATCTGCCTTTATTAACATCTATTTTATGAAACAGCAACATTTCAGATTTTTAAGCAACTTTAAAACCAGAATACCTCTAGCAATGCGTACCGTTATAGCTTCTAGCTTAGTTTTATTAGCAAGTACTGGCTGTGTAAATAAATCACAAAATGAAGTACAGCTAGAAATACAGGGCATACAGCGAGAAAATGGCAAAGGTTTATACAAAGTCGCAGGCACTACAAATTTACCCGAATCCAGCCGTATTGCCATTACAGCAGTTCGCTATTTGCGTACTGTCAAAGACGGAGAACAAATAGTCGGCGATAATAATCAAAATATAAACCGTTCAATTTTGGCTCGCCAAATCGTAGAAGTCAAACAAGGAAAATGGGAAGCTGACTTAAATCTTTGGCAAGTCGCCCCCAATGGTAACTTTGAGGAAGCATGGCAGTTGAATCAAGATTACAAAAACTTAACTCCTCAAAGAGAAGTCAGCTTTATTGCCACTTTCAACCCAGTAGGGCAATTACCAGTTTCAGATAAAGATAATCCTCAAAAATCCATCCCACAATACCAAAAACTTGAAGGAAAATCCCTTCGGTTTACAAATGAAGGTGAAAAATACGTACAGGCAAGCAAATACCGTGCTATCTCCCTACCTGTAGGTAAAACAACACCACCTCGACAAGCAGAAAATTTTAATGGTGGTTGGGGAAATCGATATCAACTTAAAGCTAAATCGGCTTCTGCTACAGCGAATTTACCTGCCCTAGCTAAATCCGAGCAAACTAATTCTCCTGTGCTAACTTCAGAGTTTTTACGGTAATTAGTTATCAAGCCCGCTAGGATGGCGGGCTGAATTATTTTGGGGAATAGGGAATAGGGAGTAGGGAGTAGGGAGTAGGGAGTAGGGAGTGGGCAGTAGAAATAAGGTTTTAAGCCAAAAAACATTCTGTTACATAGTTCTGTTTATTTGTGCTGACTTACTTAACTGTTGTATTGATGTTTGAAATTCAAAGTTACAAACCTTTTCTTTATTCACATTTAGCATCACGATCAAAAATTTTACTAAGCTCTATAGGACTCTTCCGCAGATTTTTGTTAGCGTAGCGTGCCCGGAGGGCATAAAAGTCTCAGTACACTTTCTATTCCCTGTTCCCTGTTCCCTGTTCCCTTTCTCAACAAATCATTTAAGTATTCAAACCGGATTCCTATAGCTGTGCGCCGTCTTCCCTTGAATTTAGGACTAATTTCCCAACTACGAACCCAATAATAAAAGTAGCAGTTATTTATTAATTACTGCTACTAAGAGAGATTTTTTATTTTAAAGGTAGGTACTTTCTTCTAATTGATAAGATTTGAAAAAAGTTTCTTACCATAACTACTGTTGATACTTAAACCTTAAATTTTTAACCAAATTGCACGTGCTGGGGTTTGTAAGTATCGTAATGGATGCTAATTGTTTCGGAGTCTTTCGTTTGAGAGTTATTTGTAGGTTGAGATGTTGATGCAAGATTGTTTTCCATTGCCTGCATTTGCAACATCATATCTCTAAGCTGCGCTCGTAATTGCTCGAACTCTTCTGGTGTTATGCTGGTTTTGTTTGCTTGAGATATGTTATCAATTTCTTGCTTAATATCGTTTTTTGATTGACTATATCCAAGAAAGTTTTGAGCGGAAGCAAATGCTGAGGCAGCATTCGCTGTTGTATCCTGGTTTTTTGCTTGAGCTTGCTGTGGTGGAATTTTTGTCTCAATTGGTTGAGATACGTTTCTAGAGTTTAAAGTCAGATAACTATTATTTAAAGGATATGATGATTGTTCATCCAAAAAATTATTTAGTCCAGAAACTTGCAATCGAGTTTCTGACAATTTAAATTCCGTGAGTAATTCCTCTTTTTGCTGTAGTTGCAGTTGTAATTGCGATACTTTTTGTTCAATCTCAGTGGATTTACGAGACGAATTGCGCCATCCTGATATGGCAATCGCAGAAATTCCGGCTCCCAAACTAAGTCCAGTAGAAACTACTACGTAAGGTAAAGCAACATCTCTGAGCTTACCAAAGAAAAGTGTTTCTTCCTGAAATCTGATATTAATTTCTTTATCACCTATTGCTGCAAGCGGTAATGTCATAGCTGAAAAAACAGCCGCAGATGCTACTACTGGAGGCAGAATAAATTTTGCTAATGTAGATAGAGACATATTTAAAAGTTAGTTATTTAAACCTAAAAGGGCAGATGCTTCAATTACTTGGTTTATATTTTGCTTTATAAGTTTTAGAGCAGTAATTGAATTTTTTACTCTATTGATTTCTAATTTATTCGTTAAATACCTAGACCACAATGGTTAAAAGATAAAGAAATAGGCTAATTTAATAAATTTTTAATAAACTAATTGTCGTTATTGTGTCCTGCAAAACCGGCTTGAAGCTTGCTATGGCTATTTTTGAGGGTCTTACGAAAAACAAAATCATCAAATTTACTCATACCTAAGTAGTAATTATTATATGGCGGTTATCTACCTAAAGTGTTAATTTATTTATTTTATTAACCATCTTTATTAAGTATCTTTATTTAAAATTTTATCCTTGCTAAATAGATAATTATTTATATTTTTATGCTAATAAGATGCTTCCAAATTTGTAATTAAAGTATTCGGGTATCAAAGCAATACAACAATAAAATCAAAATAGACATCAGTAATTATGCGTATTCATTATATTTTTTTGTCTTTAGTTAATTTTTTAAAAAAGTCCTCGATGGATTTATTTGAGATGTTTTTTAGCGGAATCACTCGAAGTAATAAATCTCAAAAAATTAAAACAAATAAAATCTATAAGAGTGTACTTATATTTATCATTTCCTTGATATTTTGCCTGAATGGTAATTTTACAAACTCTCAGGGCAAACAAGTCAATCTCGCTAGGGCAACAACCACAATGCAGTTACCACTTTCAACCCGTGGAGCAAAAATCGTTGATGCCAAAGGAAATACGGTACTACTCCAAGGTGTTAACTGGTTTGGCATGGAAACCGAAACTCACGCTCCCCACGGTTTGTGGAAGCGTGACTATAAAGAGATGCTGCTGCAAATCAAGAATCTTGGCTATAACATGATTCGCTTGCCATATTCTGTAGAAGCACTGCGATCGCCCTCCGTTAGCGGCATTGATTTCAGCATCGGCAGCAATCAAGAACTGGAAAATAAAACTTCTATAGAAGTAATGGACGCAATCGTCTTAGAAGCACAACGTCAAGGCTTGTTGATTTTGTTGGATTCCCATCGTCTTAACGATAAACGCATTCCGGAATTATGGTACGGAGATGGTTATACAGAAGCTGATTGGATTAATACCTGGTTACAACTTGCTCAAAGATATAAAAATCAAAGCAATGTAATTGGTGCCGATTTAAAAAACGAACCCCACGGTAAAGCTAGTTGGGGTACTGACGATTTAGCTACGGATTGGCGATTAGCAGCCGAGCGTGCGGGTAATGCGATCGGAAATATCAATCCTGATTGGTTGATTGTTGTGGAAGGAGTTGAAAACAATGTTCCAGGACAAAAGTTAACTAACCATTGGCAAGGAGGCAATTTAGAAGGTGTGTTGCGCTATCCGGTACGTTTATCCAAAAAAAATAAGTTAGTTTATTCTCCCCACGAGTATGGCCCAGGAGTGTACGATCAGCCTTATTTTTCTGACGAGAATTTTCCTCAAAATCTGCTGCATCGCTGGCAAATCGGCTTTCACTACATTTCTAGCCAAAGCCGCGCTCCTATTTTTGTCGGAGAATTTGGCGGGCGTTTATCTCATAGCAAGACAGAAGCAATTTGGATGCGGAAGTTTGTTAAATACATTAAGGAGAAAAATCTCAGTTTCGCTTTTTGGAGTTGGAATCCCAACAGCGAAGATACAGGAGGTATTTTGCTGGATGATTGGAAAAATATCGATCTACCAAAACAGCAATTAGTTTCTCAACTACTTCCAGTTAAATTTACTCAGAAGCTTCCAACAACAGTAAGAGAAACATTACCGAAAAAACCAAAAAAACAAACTCAGTTGCCCACTTCTGTATCGAGCGACGAAAAATTGATTGTTACCACTGACATTTATTCAGATTGGCAAACGGGATTTTGTACCAGTTTTAAAATTACTAATAATAGCAACGAAGCAGTTCAAAATTGGCAACTTAAATTCAAGATGAACCAAGCCAGAATTAAAAACTCTTGGAATGCCGATTTTAAACAAGAAAAAGGGATATACACTGTAACTCCTTTGGATTGGGGGAAAGCTATACAGCCCAACCAAAAACGGGATGTAGGATTTTGTAGTGAAAAGCTTGGTAAGGATTATTCTCCTCAACAAGTTAAATTAATTGTTGTCGAGAACGGGAAACAGGAAACGGGGAATAGCCAACCTTCAAGTGGTTCGTCTAATTAGTTTTGATTAGTTGTAGAGACGTAAAATTTTACGTCTCCCTACGTTGCAGAAAAAACAAACCGCTATATTAATTTTGCTGGGTTTGTAGTCGGCGATTTATCGCTCTGAGGGGCTAAAGCCCTTACTACGAACCAAAAAAAAATCCCAGATATTACCTGGGATTTTCGATCAAATTCAAATCAAGATATTGTTAATAGAAACTTATCCTTCATCATCTGATAAGTCGGTATTTGGTGAGAAACTGGTGTCAAGTCCAAATTCTTTCAAATCCTCTATAACGCTATCGTTGTTGTCGGCATTTAATTCGTTATTATCTT